>NZ_BQXI01000017.1:0-109422 GCF_030158955.1 Acidovorax sp. SUPP1855
TCTTGTGTTGGCGCGAGGCCTCAGCGAACAGGTCGAACTTCAGGGCGCTACGGGGAGTGATCATGGCAAAGGATGGAGCACGCGTTCTCGATCAACAAGGGACCGGATGGGTTTTGAGAGGTTCCCTTGTGCATAGCTGCCTCGACGTATGTTTCCGGCACTTCAAGCTCGTTGGAAATGCGCTGCGCTGTGGTTTTTGAGATGAGTACCTGCCCAGCCGTATTCGCTCTTTCTCGGGCAGCAAAACCCTCTAGCCAGGCGACTGGTATGTCCGTCAAGGCCGTGCACAGAGAAGAAACGGCTTTAACCAAATTCCCGGCCGAAGTTTTACCTAGCACAGCCAGCGCGGTCTCAACCTTCGATCCCGGCACTATTTCAGATTTGGCGCTTTCCCCACCCTCCGCGTCCACGCCTTCAAAATCGTTCATGCGTCTCTCCCTAAGAAATGGAGTGACCATTATTCCCTGTGAGCTCAGCCGCGGCTACGCTCCACCACCCACTCCCGGATGATCTCCCGAATCTCCGCATCGTCCGCCGCACTGATGCCCAGGTAGGGCCGCGCCGGCATCTTGACCTTGTGCGCCGGGATCGTCACGGCCCGCTCGGTGGCGGTCTTGTGCTTCTTGCCCGCAAACAGCACCTTGCCCGCCACGCTGCGATAGCGCACGGTGGCGGCCCGCTCGAGTTGGTCGATCTCGCCGCCGAACTGGTGGATCGCGCCGTATTTGGCATTGGTGCCGACCGCCACGGTGTTGTCATCCACCACCTGGTAGTGGATGCCGCTGCGCAGGTAGCCTCGCAGGGTCAGCACCTTGTCCTGGTGGTACTTCTTGCGCCGCGCGTAACGGGGTTTCAACGGCGCCCAGGGCGTGCCGTCCGGGGCCGTCTGCGTCTTGAAGCGCGCCTGCGTGGACGACTGCAGGTATTCGCCCAGTCGCGGGGCGAGCGGGCCGGTGGAGGGCAGCGCCTGGCGCGCGAGCATTGCGCGGGCCAGCCGGTCTTCCACCGTCATCGTGATCTGGGTGCCTGCCATGTCTCTCCCGCCTTTCGTCAGAGCGCTTCGCGCCGGTACAGCAGCGCGCCGATGCGCCAATCGTCCGCGGCCTGCGCGGCGTCCTGCAGGACGGTGATTCCGCTCCAGCCGTCCGCGCCGACCTCGAACACGGCCAGGGATGGCGCGGGCTCGCCCTCGACCAGGAACCGCGCAACGTACCGGCGCCGCACCACCGCGCGCTCCTGCGCAGGGAGCCATTCCACGCGCGTCCAGATCTCGTCGGGGTCCAGCAGCGCGCGGGCCAGCAAAGGCAAGCCGCGCCCGTTGGCCTCCAGGGCACCCTGGCCGTCCAGGAACATGTCGCGGCTTACCACGACGCGCTCGCCGATCACGTCGCGCACGATGGCTGGGGCGCTGGGCTCCACGCCCAGGGCGCCCAGGAAGGCATCGACGGACGCGGGTGCATCCAGGCCCGCGGGCAGTAGCTCGGAGGCCGGCAGCAGCCGCGGCGGTGGCAGGGGATCGACCGGGCCGCGGTTGGGCACGCCGGGCCCGCCCGCACTGCCTGGCACCAGGGGGCCGGGACGCTCGGGCGGGACAGCGCTGCGCATGCGGGCCGCACCCGGTGCGTACTCGAAGCCAGGATCGATGCCCTCGGGCACGCGCACCGTGCGCGGGCCATTGAGGCTGCGCTGGCCGATGGTGCGCTCGACGTAGTTGAAGGTGGGCGCCTGGTCGGGGCCGGACTTGCCCAGGCGCACCAAGTCTCGCAACCACAGGCCGCGCACCTTGCAATGGCATCCCCAGCCGTTGGGCGGAAACATGACCTCCCAGGCAGGATCGCCCTTCTCCAGGACGAGACCGTTCCAACTCACATGGATCGGCCGTGGGTGTTCCACCCAGTCCTGGTGCTCGTACTGCCAGTACGGGGCCGCCTGCAGCTGCTGCCAGCGCCCGGCCGCGTAGCTGGTGGACAGGTTGGTGTCGTAGATCACGCGGCTGCGCCAGTTGCGCCCGCCGTTGTAGTCCCAACCGTGCGTGGCCACGATGCGGTCGAAGTCCTTGCGGAAGTCCTCCAGCGTGGATTGGCCCGCGATGGCCCGCTCCACCGCGCCGCGGAAGTCGGCCACGATCGCATCCCGGTTGGCGCCGGCCACGACGAAGGACCAGTCGTGTTCCCCGTTGTAGAGGTCGGTCCAGCCATCGGTGGGCAGGTTGAGTTTGCGGCGAAAGAATTCCGCTTGTTCGCGGAACGGCAGACTGCCGTAGGCTGCATCAGCCACCGGACCCCCGGCAAACCCGTTTATGGGCGTTTACAGCGCCTGTCGGCGCGCGAGGATGGGCGACGGGGGCGGCGGCTCGCCGACCGGGCTTAAATCGGCCAAGGTCAGGGGTTGGCATTGGCGGCCTCCTGCAGCACTTCGTAGCGGCCTGCGAGCTGGGCCGCGGTCAGGGCCTCGGCCATGGCTGCGGCGTACTGGTCCAGGGTCATGCCAGGCAGCAGCGCATCCAAGCCGTCACGGATTTCCGCGAGGGACTGCGCGCGCTGCACGAGCTCGCGCACGCGGTCGATCCAACCTGCCACGGCCGGGGCCACGTTCTGTGCCAGTTGGGGCTGCATGAGCGCGGAAGGCGGCAGCGTCACGGCCTGGCCGGTCGGCACCACTGCCGTGGTGGCCGCCGTGCCGGTGGGCACCGGGGGCACTGGCGGCACAGGGGCGGCGGGCGGGGCCAGCACGGCCTCGCCGTCTTGCGCCACGGGAATGCCCAGGCGCTCGTGGGCCCACTGCACCGTGGGGCGCACGCCGATGGCCACGAGCTTGGGCAGCGCATCCGCATAGGCCGTGAGGTCCTCGGGCTCTTGCGCATTGAGCCGCATGAGGGGTGCGCGGCGCATGCCGCCCGGCGCCAGTCCGTTGAGGGCAGCGATCGCGTAAACAAGGTCGCGGCTCAGCGTCGTATTGCACTGGCGCACGTCGCCGTCGCGCAGGTCCTTGCGCACTTCGTTGTGGATGTTGCCCAGCGCGTTGGTGCTGCTCTTGCCATCGGCGCCGCTGGTGAGCGTGCCGCCCAGGATCACCTTGCTCTGGTTCTTCTCGCACCAGCTCATCATGAGCTCGAAGGCTTTCGGGTCGCCCGTGGCCGCGTTGTGGAACTCGATCACCATGTCCTCGGGCACGATGCCCGCGGCGTTGTGGCCCACGCCCACCAGGGCGCGCAGCAGGGTGGCCTTTTCCTTTTCGCTCGCGCTGGCCGGGTACTTGCCCACGCGCAGGGGGATGCCATAGATCTCCAGGAACTCGGCCAGGTCGCCGACGCTGTAGTTCTTGAACAGGTACGTCCAGACCAGCTGGCGGAACAAGGCCGACCGCTCCAGGTAGCCGCTCTTGGCCTTGTGCACGTGCGTGATCCAGCCGAAGGGCTGCAGGGCCTCGCCCTGCTTGCCGTCCTCGGTGGTGTTGGAGCGCAGGCGCAGTTCCTGGCGGTAGCCGCGGTGCAGGCTGAACCAGTTCTGCGGGCGGTGCGTGATGGTCTTGGGCACCCACCACCGTTCCACGCGGTGCCACTCCAGTTCCAGGCAGGCAAAGCCTTTGCCTATGGCGTCGGTCACGTCGAACACCATGTCCTCGAAATCCGGAATCTCGGTCATGAGCTCGCCCAGCTGCTCGGCGGCTTTGGATTCGGCCGTGCTGGCGTTGGGAGGCGCGACCACCTCCCAGTCCAGAACGCAGGCACGGCGGCGCTTGCTCATCTCGCTGGCGATGTGGCCGTCCTTTTCCTCCATGTCCTCGAACAGTTCGAACTGGGCCGTGAGGTCGCCCTGTTCCGCTGCGTCCAGGATGCGCGCGAGCCGGGTCGGCGTGAGGCCGCGCGTGGGGTGGCTTTGCAGTTCGCCCTGCAAGTGCAAGAGCCGCGAGGTCTGCGGCTCTTTCAGGTCGGGCGTGGTGATGGGCTGGCCGTCAGGGCCGAGGATGCGGGAGGTTGCCATGGCTCTACCAGGTGGCGTGCGCTTCTGCGTGGGCCAGGAGGTCGTCGTCCTGGTCCTCGCCTTCCGCGCCGAGGTTGTCGAAGCCGCGCGGCAGCGCGGGCACGGGGATGAAGTCGAAGGCCGCGCTCAGATGCAGCGTGGCGAACCAGCCAAGGCAAAGCATGACGGCCGCGTCGCCGTGGCGGTACAGGTCGGGGTCTTTGATGTCCTTGCGGCGGGCCTTGGTCACCATGGCAATGCCGTCCACCTCCTCGATGGCACGCAGATCGCCCGCGATATCGGGGTCGGCCGGAATCTCGATCACCCCGTCCTCGAAGGCCTGAACCAGCTTGGGCATCCAGGTGCCGTACCAACCCCGGTTCAGCTTGACCTGGTGAACGCGGCTGCGGCCGAACTTGTCGGCGGTTTCCTCGGCCAGCGTCTCGCCGGAACCCGTGGCGTCCATGGCACCGCCGCACTGGCGCGGCAGGTGTTGGATCGCGTGCCAAATAATTTGCCGCTGCTGGGCATAGGGCACCTTGTGCATTTCGATGCACAGCGGCAGCTGGCGGCGCATGCCGGCCCCCAGCGAGATGGCGCCCCAGACGGAAAAGTCACGATGCCGCGCATAGTCTTGGGAGAACACGTGGCGCAGTTGCGGGTCCAGTCGCCGCAACTCGGGGTCGAGGTTGCGCTCGATCCAGTCTTTCGTCCAGGCCTCGCGCTCTGCCGGACTCTTGAGCAAGAAGTCATCGTCCAGCGCCAGGCGCAGGACGCGCTTAGGCTCCAGCGTCATGGCGTTCTCGATCCAGACGCCGGGCAGGCAAACGCCGTTGCCGTCGCGCGGGATCACGTCCAGCTCCTCGCGCATGGCCGCCTTGCGCACCCCGTAGCCGTTGCGAATCTTGGCGTACCACTTGGCCTTGTCTTCGGCCGTAGGGGTCTTGCCCTTCATCCAGCACACGCGCTCATAGAGCCCGTTCGCCACCGCTTCATCGAAGGTGACCGTGAACACCGCGGCGTCCTCGCCGTAGCGGCCGGCCTCGATGTCTCTCACGAACTGCGCGAACGGGTTGTTCTTTCCGTTCTGCGAGCTGATGACCGTGATCTGGCCGCCCCAGATCAGCAGCGCGGTGGCCGCATCGAGCACGCCCTGCACGTCCATGTGGAATGCGGCCTCATCGATGACGACGTGGCCCTGCAGGCCGCGGATGTTGGCGGGTCGGCTGGACAGCGCGCAAATCTGGAAGCCGCTGGCGAACCGGATTCGGTACGCCGTGATTCGGCGGGTATTGCCAGTGGCGGGGTCCTGGTCCTCAAACAGGAACTCTTCAATCTGCGAGACCTGGCCCTGGGCCTTGGCGATCACGCGTGCGAACTTGGCGCAGTAGCCGATGGCCTCCAGGCCCTTTTCCTTGGTGTCCCCGATGTAGTAGACGTTATCGCCACCGGCCTCCTTGCTGGCGGCCGCCACCAGCGTCTTGCGCAGCATGACCGCGAACGTGATGCCGGTCCGCCGGCCCTTCGGGATGGCGATGATCGAATGCGGGAGCGCCACGGCCTGGCGCTGGTGCAGCATCAGCACGCCCTCGGCCACCGGGTTCAGGTTGGCCGGGATCGATCGGGCACGGGCCGGCAGCTCGTCCCATTCGACGACGCGGACGGTGCTCGCCAGCGGCTGGATCACTTCGGCCATCAGCGCACCCCGAGGAAGTCCCGAATCCAGAAATCAAGCTGCTCCTGGCTCATGCCTTGGCTCTTGGCGATCTTCTCGAGGTTCGCCTGCTGCTCGGCCAGCATCTTGCGCCGGGTGGCGTCTTCCACCTTGGCTTGGAACTCCTTGAGGTTGATGCTGGATCGAGTGAGCGTTGCGATGTTCTTCGCTGCAGCCGATAGCATCCCCACACGTTCGGCGGGATCGATGGGGTTTTCGGGATCGTCCACGGCCTCCTGCACGTCCAGGATGGCCTCAAACAACTCGGTCTGAATGAGGGCGGTCAGCGCTCCGCTGCGGGCGTCCTGGTCGTCGCCAGCATGCGCCTGGATGATCTTGGCGGCCTCGGTGCTGGCGCGGATCGCGGCCAGGCGCCGGTCCAGCTTGGTGCCGTAGCGGTGCAACGCGGCGCGGCTGGGCAACTGGCCCGCGCTCGCCTCACCGGGAAACCGCTCCTGCAGGTCGGCGATCATCTCGTCCAGGGTCTGCGCGCCAGTGGCGAGCATGGCCTCGATATACGTCTTGATCTCGGCCGGCAGGCGGCTCACGGTGCTCTTTCTTCCCATGCGACGCCTACCAGTACTTTGCGGGGCGTGCGATGCCCGGCTCGCACGTGATCGTGTACTCGGCCACGTCGGTGCCGAAGCGCGTAAGGTCGGCATGCCATCTGCCCGAAGGCTGCTTGTCGATCCGCACCAGCTCGCGGTCGGCAAGGTAGTCCAGTTCGCGGCGCAGCTCGATGGGCGTGGCGTCCGGGTATTCGCTCTGCGCGACGGACAGGATCGGACCCTCGAACGCGCCGATGGGCCGGGCGTTGTTCAGTGTGAGCAGGACAAGCCAGCGCAATGCTTCGCGCCGGATGCGTGCCTGGTCAATGGCGGGGTTCATAGGTGGGAGGCTCCCTGGTTGTGGTTGATGACGGCGCGCAGCTGGGCGTTTTCCAGCTTGCCGGCCAGCCCATCGAGCTTGGCTTCGATGATCGATTGACCCCGGATGTAGTCGTCACGCATGACGTACTTCACGGGCAGTTCCGCCATGTGCTTCAAGAATTCCCGCTCCACGCGCTGCCACTGCAGCGTCTCGTCGCGGTTCACTTGCTCCAGGCCATCGAGCCGCACGGTCAGCTGCTTGTGCTGGTCTTCGCGGGCCTTGTCCTGGCTCGCGGAGCGTTCCTCGCGCATCTTTTCCTGCATCGCGAAGCGCTCGTCCAAGTGCTTTTGCACCTGACTGAGCAGCAGCCCGCCGCCAGCACCGCAAGCGCCCAGGAAGGCCACCAGCAGGCCCACCAACTGCCAAAAATCCACCTGTATGTTCATCGCCGTCCCTTGCTTCTTTCTCGCCGTGCCTGGCAGTCCACGCACAGCTGGCACCCCGGCAGCGCCTGGCGGCGCACCAGTGGTATCGGCTCATCGCACCCGGCCTGCTGGCAGACCGTGGCCGAGTCGGCCAGGGTCTTTCCGGCCAGGCCTGCCCGGCGCGCCTGCTCGCGCAGTGCGATGGCCAGGTCTTCTTCCTCGCGCTCGCTGGCGCGGTCGATGTCATCGGCCAAGAGCGACTCCCTGCAGCCCGGCTGGTCGGCCAGCGCGGCACACGTTGAGGGCGAAGCCCTGCAAGCCGGTCACCTGGTCCCGGAGTCCGTCAGCCTCTGCTGCCAGCCCTTGATATGCAGCGCTGCTTTCTCCGAGAAGCTCTCGGGCGGTGGCGGCTTCGCGAGTGCAGGCGGCAAGGCCGGCATCTCCTGCTGAGTAGGGATCGGGGCGCTGGTTGAGGCGGGCAATCTCGGCGCGCAACCCGCGCACAGCACCAGCGGCAGCAGCATCACGGGCCAGGCGCTGGGCCTCGCGTTGGGCATCTTCATCGGCGACTCTTTCAGCGTTGCGGAACTTGGAGGCGTTGTCGCGGGCGGTGGCGGCATTGCGGGCGTTTTCCTGGTCGTCCCAGTCGGTTTGCACGCGGGCTGCGCCCTGGGCATCGCCGCGGGCGATGAGCCGGGCTTCCCAGCGCTTGACGCCGTAGATCGCCGCGCAGATCAGCAGGGCAATCCCAATGAGGCGATAGGGTGGATTGGTCATGCGGCGTGCTCCTTCGCACAAGACACCACCGCGGCGATGAGGCTCAACACGAGCACGGTTTCCAAAAACACCCCGTCCTTGGCCGCCATAGCCAGCACGCAGCCCACAGCCAAAAGCAGGAATGCCATGCTCATAGCCCGGGCCCCCACGCGGCGTAGCGCGGCTGCAGGACCACGAGGATTCGGTGGGGGTAGCCCAGGTTTTCCGCGCAGTGCACGGGCGCGCGGCGGGCCAGCCCGCACGCTGCATCGACCTGAAGGCGATCGGGCAAGCGCAGGCCCGTGGCTGCGGCTTCCTGCTGCCAATGGCCCAGGCCGCCGTTGTAGCTGCGCAGGGCCACGTGCATGCGATCGAGCGGGCTGTAGCGGGCCGGCGTGCGGTCGTACAGCCAGCGGTCGTAGGCCACCATGGCTTGGAGAGCCCACGCAGGGTTGTAGGGCTGCGGATTCGCCAAGTTGGGACGGATCGACGGCATCCAGCGCGCCGTTGCCGGCATGAACTGGGCCAAGCCCGCAGCGCCCACCCGAGAGACGGCATCGGGGTTCCATGCGGACTCCTGGTGCACCTGGGCAGCGAAGGCCGCCACGGGCGCCTGCAGGCCCCATTCGGCCTGCGCCACACGGATCAGCAGGGAGCGGTAGCGCAGGGCGTCATCCGGCACCTGGGCGCGGGCGACAGGCCACTGCGCGAACGCTGCGGCCAGCGCCAGGCAAAGCACGCGGCGGCGCATGGCTAGATGCCCTGGGCCACGCCGATGACCACCGCGGCGACCACGATGGCCCGGCGCAGTTGTGCCGCGCAGAACGCGCGCAGGTAGGGCTGCACGATGGGAAAATCAGCGTCATGCTCGGGCTCGGTGGTGCCCAGGCGCCAGTCTCTATGCAGGTAGCTGTCGGGCCGGGCATACGGGAACAGGGCCCGGTCCAGCCAGTAGCCCATGACGGCGGCGAGCGCGACGAGCGAGGCCTTGTAGATCGTGAGGCTGAGCTTTTGCGGGGCGATCGCCGCGATCAACACGATCAGCACGACGGCGAGGACGAGCCAGAGCGAATTGCGCGGTGCGCGCAGCCAAACGGGGATGGAATCTCTGAGTTGCATTGGCCCCTCCTGGGCAGACAGTGACGGCCCCGTGAGGGGTAAGCCGTCAGTGTCTGCAGAGGGGCATCGCGCGTCTTGTGGACGCGGCCACTATCAGCACCTTGCTTGCTGAATGAGGCCGCGTACCTACTACTCCAGCGCTATTTCAATCTTGTTCGTCGCCCGGTCCACGTTGCTACGTGCGGCCTTGACCCGGCTGACATACGTGCTTTCGGAATCACCCACTTTAGGGACGGCTGCATCAAAGGTGGCCATCCACTCCAAACGCCACTCCGTCAGCTCAGTTTGTGCCTTCTTTTTGAATGCTGACTTCATCTCTGCGTGTGCAGTCTTCGCTGCGTCTTTGCCTTCGACAACGCAGACCTCTGCCTCGCTAGTGGCGATTGGCCGTGCAGCCGTGCGCGCTTCAACGAAAGCAGTGCGACCGATGAGCACGCAAGTGTCTGCGTTCGTTGAAAGCACCAAGTTCTTGTTTTTCAGTTCGGCCAACTCATTCCCGGCTGAATGTGCAGCGAATGGCGCGAGTAACGCTGTCAAAAGTATGTACTTATTCATTCTTCTCCCTCGTTAAAAAAAGTTTGGTTCGCCGCCTCACGCGGCCTTATTGCGCCCCCCGGCGGCCGCTGATTTAGCTGCCAAATCGGCTGTGCCTTCGATGATTCTTTTGCCCTCTTCACTCGTGTGCTCGTAGTTGTTGAGCAATGCGCGCTGCCGAGGGGTCAGCCTCTCCGGCGCAGTTGCTGGCTGGCTGGATTGCCCAGTCAGGACATACAGCACATCCACACCAATTCCAGCGAGCGCAGATAGCTGAACAGCCGTCGGCGAAGACACCCCTTTCTCCCAATCAATGAGGGTGCGCTTCTTTGCGCCAGCGGCGTCAGCAAAAGCAGGCTGCGTCAAACCAAGCCGCTCTCGCTCCTCACGCAAACGTTCCCCAATCATGCAAATGTCTGCACTTTCTATTGCAAGGTGCGGATATCCGCACCATAATCACACCCAAGCCAGCCAAGCACCACCAAGCACCACCAGCAAGGGCAAAAAAATGAACCGCAGTCCGCTCCACATTCCGAACCCGATGTTCTGTTTCCCCCTGTTTTGACCACACCAAATCACACCATTCTGGCACGCCATGAAGAAGCTAAGAACCGCCGCCGAAGCCCGCGCCTGGCTTGATTACCAGGGCATATCGATCGCCCAGTGGTCCCGCGAAAACAAGGTGAGCGATGCCCTCGTGCGTGAAATCCTGGCCGGCCGCAAGAAGTGCATGCGCGGCATGAGCCACAACATCGCTGTCTTGCTGGGCATGAAGAACGGGGTGATCACCACTCGTCCGGCACGGGTGGCCCCTGTACGTGTTTCGGCCAAGGCCAGCCAGGCGGGAGCGCTGGCATGACTTGCGCAGCCAATGCCTTCGGCTTCGTCATCGGAGCGCCAGTGCTTGGCGGTTCTTTCGTGCCTCATCCAGCGCATGCGCCAGTTCAAGCAGCGTGCGGCGAGCCGTCTCCAGCACTGGAAGCACGTTCGGGCGCTGTGCTGTGCGCCACGCTTGAGCCAAGCGAGGTCCGTCAATGATGCCGGCCATCTCCAGCTCGGCCGTGAGATACAGCAGCGCCTGCCCCACGCCTTCCACACGGCCTGCCAGTTCATCGAAATTGCGTGCGTCCATTGCGTCCCCCTCTGTGTTTGCGATGGATGGACTTTGCTCGCGGTCCGCCTTCCAAGGGAAAGTGCTTTTGGAAGCGTCGTGCTCAGGAGACTTCCAATGACCCGCCGCACCTGGAAACACCTGCGAGCCAACAGCCTGGTGCATGCCCTGCGGCTGTGCAAGGAGTTCGCGCAGGACCGCCACAACCTGAGCGTCGAGCGCATCGCCGACCGCATGGGGGTGACCCACGACAGCCTCTACAAGTGGCTGGGCACCGGCCGGATGCCCGCCATCCTGGTGCCGGCCTACGAGCTCGCCTGCGGTTGCCATTACGTCACCGACTGGTATGCCGCGGCAGCGGGCCGCTTGTCCATCCCCATGCCCACGGGCCGCAACGTGGGCCAAGCCGATCTGCTGGCGGTCAACAGCAGTTGCGCCGCCGCGCTGCAACTGCTGACCGCGTTCTATGCCGACCCGTCTTCTGCCGACCCCGCCGCCACCCTGGAAGCGCTTCGCACGCACCTGGAGCAGGTGGCTTTCCATCACCACAACGTGGCGCGCTATGCAGCGCCGGAACTGGAGCTTTGACCATGACCATCGATTCCAACTGGGTGAGCGTGATGACACCCAACTACATCTATGTCGGCATCGCCAAGCGCGAAGACTTCGACCGGATCGGCCTTCCGGTAAGCAGCACAGGTTCCGCTGACAAGCCCGTTCTGTGCAAGACAGCACAAGACACCAATGGCTGCACCGTGGTGTTTCAGCACTGGTACGGCCCGACCCCCGCAGAGCGCGCCGCGGCCCAGGCCGTGGAGCTGCTGCGAGCTCGCCGCAAGGTGCCCGCATGAGCCAGGACGACACGAAAACCGGCGCCCAGGTGCTGCGCGCCCTGGAAATGCTGGAGTGCCTGGCTGGCCGCGTCGTGGACGGCATGTCCAACAAGGATCTGGCCGCCGCCATGCGCTGCCCCCCGTCCTACGTGACCCGTACCGCGGCCGTGTTGATCGGCAAGGGCTGGGTCGAGAAGGACGAGTCCACCGAGCGCTTTCACATCACCACCCGTTTCAGCCGCCTGACGTTCCGCGTCATGGCTGACTTTGAACGCGCGAAGAACGACCTGGAACAGGTCCAGCGCAACTACACCTTGACCAACTGAGCAGCACTACATGGCACGCACCCCCAAGACCACCACGGCGCCCGCAGAGGCGCCGAAGCTCAACGAGACATCCCTGGCCACGTTGGATGCCGCTCCTGCGCAGCTCGCGGCTGCGCATGACGCGATGGACGAAGTTCTCGCTGCAGGAATCGACCTTGGAAGGCTTGAAGCACTGACTTTTATTCAAACGGTTTCAGAGTCTGCAGCCCTCGCCATCTATGAAAACGTAAAGAAATCAAAGGCTTGGCGCCTCCTGCGCAATCCCGAGGCTTCAAACGGTTTGAATTTTGCGAGCCTGGATGAGTTTTGCCAGGTCAAGCTCGGTAGAGGCTACGCCCGGATGCAAATGATCTTGGGCAACCAGCGAACCATCGGCCAGGAAGCCTTCGAGCAAGCCGAGCGTCTGGGCCTGCACCAGCGCGACTACAACGCCATCAAGGCGCTGCCTGCCCCCGACCAGGAACTGGTGCGCCGCGCGGTGGAAGAGGCCACCACCCGCGAACAGGTGCTGGACGTGCTGCACGAACTGGCGGTTCGGACCGCTCAGGAAAAAGCCGCCCTGCAGGAAGAACTGCAGGACGCCAACGACCAGGTGGAAAGCCTCGCCGAGGACAAGCGGGCGCTCGTCAACGAAAAGGAGGCACTGCGCAAGCAGGCCCGCCGCCTGGCGCAGGCCACGCCCGACGAGGTAGCAACCCACCACCGGGCCGGGGTGGAGAAGCTGGCGCTGGATGTGGCCGGCATCGTGAACGGCCCCTTGCGCGAGGGCCTGGAAAACCTGCGCGACCACGCAGAAGCCAGCGGCATTTCGCAAGACGCATGGATGGCTGGGCAACTGCAGCAGTTGGCCTCCGCGCTGCGCTCCATCGCCGGCCGCCTCGGCGTGGACCTGGTGGACAGCGAACGCCCCGCCTGGATGGAAGACATGACAGCGCCTACAGGCGTCACGCCCCTGGCGAACTGAACCCCATGGCCCGCGCAACCAACCCCGCCATTACGCAGCGCCTGGTGCATTACAGCCAGGCGCTGCAAGCGGCCCCCTGGGGCGCAAAGACGCCGATCTACGAAGCGGCGAGCGCCGAGCTCCAGCTATCCGTTGCCACTGTCATCCGCAAAATCAAGGAGGTCTCCATCGTGTCTGCCAAACCCCGTAAACGCCGCTGCGATGCCGGCCAAACGGCCCTCACGCGCGACGAAGCCGCTCGCATCAGCTTCATGCTGCTGGAGCACATGCGCAAGAACAATAAGCGGTTGAAATCGATCGCTGATGCCGTGGAGGACCTGCGCGCCAACGAACTAATCCGCGCCGAGCGCGTGGACAGCGATGGCGAAATCCTGCGGCTGTCCACCAGCGCGATCATCGCCGCGCTGCGCACTTACCGCCTGCATCCCGACCAGCTGCTGGCGCCTGCGCCTGCCGTGCACCAGGCCAGCCGGCACCCGAACCACGTCTGGCAGATCGACGCCAGCCGCAGCGTGTTGTTCTACCTGCCCTCCAAGGGCAAGGACACCGGGTTGCGGATGACGCGCCACGACGAGGACTACTCGAACAAGCCCGACAACCTGGTGCGGGTCATTCAGGCCAGCCTGTGGCGCTATGTGGTGACCGACCACACCAGCGGTGCCATCTTCGTCTGGTACGTCACGGGCGGCGAAACCGGGGGCAACCTGGCAGAAACGTTCATCCAGGCCATGCACCAGCGCGAGGGCAACCCGTTCCATGGCGTGCCGGTGCTGGTGACGCTGGACCCGGGCGGCGCCAACACGAGCCCGCCGTTTCTCAACCTGTGCAAGGCCCTGCGCGTGCGCGTGGTCATCAACAAGCCGAAGAACCCGCGCGCCAAGGGGCAGGTGGAGAAGGCCCAGGACATGGTGGAGCGCAGCTTCGAATCCACGTTTAAGTTGATGCGCCTGGAGACGCTGGAAGAGATCAACGCGGCGGCCCTCAAGTGGGCGCGCTGGTTCAACGCCACGCAGGTCCACAGCCGCCATGGCATGACCCGCTTCGAGGCGTTCATGCGCATCCAGGCCGAGCAGCTGGTGATTGCACCCGGCATCGATTTGTGCCGAGAACTGGCTGTCTCCGCGCCGCAGGAGCGCACGGTGAACGACTTCCTCGAAGTGGAGTTCCTGGGCGAGACCTGGGACGTCTCCCACGTGCCGGGCGTGATCGTGCGACAGAAACTGCAGATCGTGCGCAATGCCTGGCGCCCGGACTCGGCCCAGGCCATCGGCGTGGACGATGCGGGGCGCGAGGTCTATCACGTTCTGGAGCGCAAGGAGCGTTCGGAGTTCGGCTTCCTGGACGGCGCGGCCGTGATCGGCGAGCAGTTCAAAGCGCACGCCGAAACCCCGGCGCAGCGGCACATGAAGGAGATCGACCAGCTCGCCACGGGCACCACCACCGTGACCGCGGCCGAGGCGGCGCGCAAGGCGCAGGCCAAGGGCAAGGAGGCCCAGCCAGCGGCGGGGCTGCGCGGCATGGTCGATCCGATGCGGCGCATGAACGATGCCGTGCTGCCGTCCTACCTGCCACGCAAGGGCACCGCCCTGGACGTTGCCAACCCGGTGGCGAACGCCGCAGTGCTGGACCAGGTGGATACGGCGCTGGCGATCCAGCGCATCGCCAAGCAGATCGGTCGCCCGGTCACGCGGGACGAGAACCGATTCATCAAGGCCCGGTGGCCCGAGGTCATGCCGGATGACCAAGTGGATGCCCTGGTCGCGCAATTCCAGCGCGGCCAGGTCGAGCAGCCCGAAGCATTCGGTGGCCTGCGCGCTGTGGGGATGTGACGCCCATGCTGAACCTGCAATCCATCTTGTTGGAGCTGAACATCAGCCAGTCCGAACTGGCGCGCCTGCTCAAGGTGAGCGCTGCCACGGTGAGCCTTGCGCTCAAGCACGACCGCTGGCCCAAAGGCCAGGGCCTGGAATTCAGGCTCAAGCGCGATATCACCCAACTCCTGATTCAACGCGGGATTGCCCCTGAGAGGGTGGCAACCGCTTTTGAAGAGTGTGCCGGGCAGCGCGCCAACGCTGCCCAGCCCACTGAGGCAAACGCCTCGACTCCAAGCCCCCGAACCAACCTCAATCAACTCAAGGACGAGGACATGCTACTACGCAAGCACACGATCACCCCCGACGCGAGGGACTACTTCGCGCTGGAGCGGGACCCTTTCACCAACGAAATGCGCAGCGTGGCCGATGTGTTTCTCAATGAGAACACGCGCAAGGTGCGCGCTGCCGTGCGCAACGTGGCCGAGCATGGCGGCATGCTGGCCGTGATCGCCGAATCGGGCGCCGGCAAGTCCACGGTGCGCAAGGACCTGATCAAGTGGATTCAGACCAGCCAGAAGCAAATCGTGGTCATCGAGCCCGGCATCGAAGGGCTGGACAACGGGGACCGCAAGAGCCGCCCGCTGCGCGCCAGTGACCTCGTGGAAATCATCATCCGCGACATCACGCCGGGCGAGCCCATCAAGCAGTCCTACCAGGCCCGCCTGCGCCAGATGCGCGATGCGCTGCGCGCCAGCACCAACGCGGGCAATCGGCATGTCCTGGTGATCGAAGAGGCCCACCGCCTGGCCGTGCAGACCATCAAGCACTTGAAGAACTTCTACGAGATGGACGACGGCGCTTTCACGCCGCTGCTGGCCGTGATGCTGATCGGCCAGACCGAGCTCGACTGGCGCATGGACGAGAAATCCTTTGACGTGCGCGAGGTGGTGCAGCGCTGCGAAAAGCGCTTCATCGAGCCGCTGGACAACGATGTGGAAGCCTACTTGCGCCACAAGTTCGCCCGGATCGGTGGCAACTACGACAAGGTGTTTGCCAGCGATGCTGCCGAGGCCATCGTGGCACGCCTGCGCGTCACCACTGAAACCCGTGTGCGCGGCCAGCGCAGCCTGGGCCCGCGGTCGCTGTGCTATCCACTCGCCATCAACAACCTCGTGTCCGGCGCCATGAACTTGGCGCATCAGGGCGGCGAGGACTTGGTGACGGGCAAGCTGGTGGCCCAGGTCGGACGGGAGGAATGATGCGCCCCTACCTGATCCTGATCCGCATGGATGACGGCTCCAAGGGCCATCTGCGCGGTGCGTTCGCGTCGGACTGGGAGGCCATCAATGCAGCGCTCCACCTGGAAGGCGTGAAGTCCGTAGTACCGCGCAGGGAGGCAGCATGAACACGCGCCGCTATCCCCGCGTTCCCCTGGTCGTTCTGCTGAGCGCGTTGGTCATGGTGCTCACGACCATGCTGCTGATCGCCGCGGCGGAAATCTACAAGCTGGACACCCGCATGGACCGCGTGCATCTGCAGGGCATGGCGGTAGGCCAGCAAATGTGCCTGGGCATCCAGCCCGAGCTGGACCGGCTCCCGGCCCGCCGCATCGGTGGAGGGCTGCTCTGATGACCACCGAACGAATCCTTCCCGGCCGGGGACGGCCCCGCGACAAAGAGCGGCCCTCCCTGCGCCCTGCAGACCCGGCGCCGGCCGCGCAATACGACCTCATGCGTGCGCCTGTCTGGACGACCAGCCCCGCCCCGGCCACCCGCGCCGGGGCGGATGACCACAAGCGCATCGATAGCCGCGGTTACCGCTGCTAGGAGCCTGCCATGCCCGAAAAAAACGAATTCACCCAGGCCAATCTGCAAGCCGATGGGGCGGCGCTCGCAGCCCAAATCATCGACAAAGTGCTGCGCCCGCACCAGCCACTGCGCACCGTGGTGGTCCTGGAGGCCCTGGTGATGCTTTACCGATTCCACGCGCAAACCCTGCCTCCCCACGCCATCGGCTTGTGCTCCATGTCCTTGGCCGAACTTGCGGGCGAGTTGCTCAAAGCCTCGACCGCCACACAAGTCCCCGACTGCAACGCCATCCATTGATCCAGAGGTAACCCATGTCACTTCAAGAAGCCCAGAAGCGCGCCTCCGCTCTCAGCGAACACCGCGACCGCCTTTCCGCCCTGTTTCTCACGCTGCAGAGCAATCTCGACACCGTGAAGAATGGTTCGCTCGCCGATATCAAGCGCGTGGCCCGCCAGGTCGCCAAGGAGCACAACGAGCTGGTGGACCATATCAAGGCCCATCCCGAACTGTTCGAGAAGCCGCGCACCTACGTGGTGGACGGCATCAAGTTCGGCATGCTGCTGTCCAACGGGTCCCTGCAGTGGGACGACGACGAGAAGGTGTGCGACCGCATCCGCCGCCTGGTTGATGCCGGCGAGATCACGGCGGAGCAGGCCGACTTGCTCATCAAGACCACGGAAAAGCCTGTGGCCAGCGCCTTGGCCCAGCTGGACCCGAAGGTCCTCAAGCGCCTGGGCGTCTCTGTTGAGGGCGCTGGCGACCAGCCGCTCATCAAGAGCGTGGACAGCACCATCGAAAAGGCTGTGACCTCGGTCATCAACGCGGCGATCAAAGAAGCCAACGCGGAGTTGTCGTGATGGTGTTCCGCACAACCCCTATCGACAACAAGAAGGCGGCCATGGGCTACCTGAACGCCAACCAGCGCCCGTGCTGCCGCAACTGCAGCCACGGCGAGCAGGCTCCCCGAAGCGGCGCATACAACGACGTCTATCCGTGGCGCTGCACCCTTGGCGGGTTCGGTGTGACGGCCCAGGCGGTGTGCAAGGAACACAAAGCGCCAGAGCGCAAGGGAGCGACAGCATGAGCATGACCGAAGATCACCTGCGTCTTTTCGAGCGAGTGGTGGCGCACCTCCTGCAGCGCATCAAGAGCGACCCGCGCATGGCTTTTCTCGCGGGCCCCGGATCGGAGCTCTTCGATCTGGCCACTGCCGCCGCAGCCGCTGCGGGCGGCTTCGACGAGGAGTGGTACAGCAGCCAATTCGCTGAGAACCTGACTTATCAGGCTGTCCCCGCGATCCATGGCAGCGGCGAGCCTGCAGCCCGGCAATACTGGGCTGTCTTCGCGCCATGCCGTCAAGGCGTCATCTTCACCAATGCTGAGGATGCCCGCTGGACGCATACAGGCATCGGAACCGGAAGCGACGGCTTTGGTGTGCCTAGGATCGGGTCCGACTTCCGAGAAGCCTATGGCACCGATCCGCTGACGCTGGAGCGGGTGCAGATTGTCCCGGCCGAAGGTGCGGCCATCGCAACGCAGGAAGGCGGTGCGGCATGAGCGCCGCCTACACCCCCCGCGAGAACTCAGTCGCCTGGAAGGTGACCCAGTTTCTGCAGGCACACCCCGACGAGAAATTGGACGCCGATCTGATCGCCGCCAAATGCGACTGCGACCGCCGCAACGTCCACACGCTACTCGGCCCTGCTGTCCAGGCCAGCCTGTTGGTGCGCGCCGAAGACAACGAGAGCGGCGAGCTGATTTACCGCGCCGGCAAGGTCGCGCTGAATCCACCGGAGCAGCCTGGCAGTGGCGGTTTTCACGGATGGCTGGAACGCAAGGGCATCGCGTCGGCCGAAGGTCGTGCGGCGCGCCGGGACGAACTACCCACCCCGCCGACTGCGGCCCCGGCCCCACGGGCCAGGAAGCAGTCCCCGCGCTTCACGATGGATGCGCTGACGGTGCCCATCGAGAAGGACGTGCCCCTGCCATCGGGCGTGAAGGTCATGGACTGGTCGCCGCTGCTGGAAAAGCTGGAGCCGGGCGATTCGTTCCTCGTCCCCTATGCCGCCCGGTCCTCGATCAGCACCGCCGTGAAGGCCTACAAGGACGCGACGGGCAAGACCCTCACGACCCGCACGCTCGACACCGGAATCCGGGTTTGGAGGACCAAATGACCAACAACCCTTTCAAAGCCGGCGTGTATGGCGGCGTGCCGACCTATCACGTCACGGCGGACGACCGCCTGCGCCTTGTGAGCTCTTTTGAACGTGCTCAGTGCGACGCGGCGCTGCTCGTGCCTGGTCTGCAGAAGACCGTGGCGAGCGCTGTGCATCGCCGCATCCGCCATCTGGACAGGGTGGCTACGGTGGTGACCTTTGAGGACCAAGGCCAGGACTTCCTGCGCTGGGAACTGGATGCAAAGGGCACGGTGATCGGGTGCGAGCCTTTCCAGGCGTCCGTCTGGCACGGCAAAAAGGTGTTTCAGCCCGCTCTGCTGGCTGTGGGTGACTTGGTGCACTTCTATGAAAAGCAAGAAAAGGCCTTCCGGCACATCCGGTACCGCGTCGCCAAGGTCGAGCGATTCGAGAAGGGTCACCCCAAATGACGCGCGACGAAGCACTCGACGAGTTCAAAAAGTGCTTGACGCTGCCCCCCTAGAGAAAGACGTGGCAAGCGGTGTGTGCCACGGCCTTGGCAGGCCGCAACTGCCGCAGATCGGGGCGTTCCAGTTCGCTGACCGATCCGGTGCCCGGTGCCGTCCACCGGGATTTTTCTAACTCTCGAAAGTAGCGAATGAACAAGTCTGAATTGATCGAAAACATGGCCGACCAAGCCGGTATCACCAAAGTGGCCGCGGGCGCTGCCCTGGAGGCGGCCTTGACGTCCATCCGGGACACCTTGAAACGGGGCGGCAGCGTCACGTTGGTGGGCTTCGGCGCGTTCTCGGTGACCAAGCGAGCGGCACGCACGGGGCGCAATCCGAAGACGGGCGAGGCCATCAAGATCAAGGCCAGCAAGGCACCCAAGTTCTCCGCAGGCAAGCCGCTGAAGGATGCGCTGAACTGAGCCAGCCGGCTTTCTGCTGCCCCCGCTTGGGGGCAGTGGTGAGCCACCTGGACCCAAGCCATGACGACAAAGCAAAAACCTTCCGCCGATGCCGGCCGCGCCCGCCTCATCAAGTTGGTTCACGTGGCACGGCGTGACCTGGAGCGCGCGGGAACGCTGGACGAGCCGGGCTACCGTGACATCCTGCGCGCGGCTTCGGGCGGGCGTCACGATTCGGCGGCCGCGATGAGCTACGCGGACCTCAAGGCCGCACTGGAGCGGCTCAAGCGCGCCGGTTTCAAAGTGCGCAAGCCAGCCGGCTCGCGTTCGATGACGGTCAATCCGGACGCATCCAAGGTGCGCGCGCTGTGGCTTTTCCTGCATGCCCTCGGTGCGGTTCGCGATCCTTCCGAGCAGGCCCTGGCCGCCTACGTGCGCCGCACGGTCAAGGTCGATGACCTGCGCTGGGCCCGTGGCGAGGACAGCACGTTGCTGATCGAGACGCTCAAGAAGTGGGCCATGCGCTATCTCCCCGCCGCACTCGAAGCGTTGCGCGTTGACCTGGTGGCCGCGCACAAGGCCCAGCCGCTGACCGAGGCCCAGCTGGAACGCGCCAAGGCCGCGCAGCAGTACCTCTTGCGGGGCGAAGGGTTTGACATGCTCTGGTGGGCCTGGGAGGCGCTCATGGACGCCCTGCAGCGACCCGTGGCCGGCGAAGTCGCTGCACTGGGGGGCGGGAGGTGAGCCGCGATAACCGGAGTTCGATCCGCCGCGCTGCGCTGCTGGCGGATATGGTCACAACGACCGAGCGGTTCCTGACGGACAACGGCATCCCGGCCAACTTTGCCTTGGTGGTGGCCAACGGCCTGGCCGATCACTTCGCGTTGCACTGGGGCGGCCAGGTCATCAGCTTCCCGAAGGACCATCGCCGCGAACTCACGCGGCTGGAGATCGAGATCTACGAGCGCTTCCAGGGTGATAACTATGACGCGCTGGCCCGCGAGTACGACATGACCATGAGCGGCATCCGCAAGCTCATCAAACGCATCAAAGCCAAGCTGGCGAGCGGCCCTCAGTCGGACCTGTTCGAGTAGCTCAGTCGCCGTCCTGCCCGTCCTTGTTGAAGAATGCCTGGTAGATCACATACGGGATCACGGAGACCACCACCCACCACCAGTTGGCCTGCACGTAGGCCAGCACCCAGCAGCTCCAGCCGAAGAGCACGGCGAACCAGCCGAAAAGGGTCGAAAAGCGAGGGCGTTTCATCAGAGCATCTTCACGCCGTTGAAGCCCCAGCGCACGTACACGAGGTAAGGGAGGATTCGGACAGTGCCCGCAGGCGTAGGGAGGTGGATCGGAATGCTGGCCGACTCTTTTATCATCATGTTCAGAGGCCGGCCGAATCTCGCCATGTACACACCGGGACCGAAGAATCCGTGCAGCCCGAATTTGCTGGAGTTGATGACGCCGGTTCGCGCGATGCCTGCGGCCCCGGCCTTGGTCGTGAAGTGGATAAGGCTTTTGGGCAGCGCTGCAAAGCCATATCCGGCCGTGCCCAGCACTGTTGCTGTGGTAGGTGCAACATCAGGGGTCCAAAGCGCCGCGAACACGCCTGGCACGTGGGCCAGCGGCGCCAAAGGGCTCTGCGATTGGGTGGCGACGTCGGCCCAGTACTGGGTGGCTTCATCGGCCGCCTGCGTGGATTGCACGTATAGCTGCCGCAGCTTGAGCATGAGTCGGTTGATGGTGCCCGTATCGGATATCTGGACGGGTGTGTTGCAGCCCTCGCGGCGGCAGGTGAGTGAGTTATCGGCCATTGGTCCCGGCTTGTTTTAGTCACGCCGCTCCACGATGCGCGGAAGGCGTACCGGCCTCCCTGCCGGCCCCCGGATTACCGATGGTGCTGCTTTCGCTAGACTTACAAGCTGCCCCGCCAGCTGGAAACAGGGCGTTGCAGTGATTGCAATCTGATTTCAGTGGGCCGATTCGTTAAATCCCATCTGGTCCCCTTAAATCCCGATTTATCGCAGTGCAGGGACTGGGTTTATCTCAACTCCCTTCATTTTGCGCAGGGTTTTGTGGGATTTGCGCCTGCATACACGCGCCGCGCCGTGGCGTCGCTCTTTTTCCACCGGGTGGAAACCCTGAATATTCCCCCTGCCGTTCCCCCGCAGAATGTTCGGGTCCCAAAGCGCACGGCGTTCACGCCGGCCTTTTCGGGAGGGAGCGTTACATCGTCCAGGACGATCCATAAAACAAAGGAGGGTTGCGATGAAAAGCACGTCAGTTCCACCCGCGCCGTCGGCCGCCACCAGCACCTGCGCCGGCACACCCATCACCCTGCCCCCGACCTTGCCGCCCAGCCCCTGCTGCTGCGACAGCGATCCGGTGGCCGGGCTCCAACAGCTGTTCGTGGACTATTTCCAGGGCAAGGGCATGGCGGCGGGCCGCGACCCCGCCACGCGGCCGGTGTTCCTGCGCCTGCACGGCGTGGCGCATGGCCAGTTCACCATCGATCCGAATCTGCCATCCGAGCTGCGGGTCGGCGTGTTCGGACAGGCGCCGCAGTACCCGGTGTGGGTGCGCTTCTCGGCCGACGTGCAGCCCGGCAACCCCGACCTCAAGGGCACCACGGGCATCGCGATCAAGCTGTTCGGGGTGCAGGGGCGCAAGCTGCTGGAGCCTGATCAGGACGCCACCACGCACGACTTCATCCTGCAGAACCACGATGTGTTCTTCACCGACACCGCGCGGGACATGTGCGAGTTCACCTGCGAATCGCTGCACGGCCGGGGCGATGCCTACCTGAAGGCGCACCCCGTCACCGCGCAGATCCTGAACGACATGGAAAAGACGGTGGACTCCGTGCTGGCCACCGACTACTGGAGCGTGCTGCCCTCCTGCTTCGGCCAGGGCCGCTTCGTCAAATACAAGATCGAGCCGGTGCAGGCGCCGCCGGCCGACGCGCCGCCGGACTTCGACGACCCGTTCTACCTGCGGGCCGATCTGCATGCCCGCCTGCGCAAGGGCCCGGCGCGTTTTCGCTTCCTGGTGCAGTTCCAGACCAACGACCATGACATGCCGCTCGACGCCGCCACGGTGCGCTGGAGCGAGCAGGCCAGCGTGCCGATCGAAGTCGGTATCCTGGAGCTGCCCCAGCAGGACCTGGATGCCCGCGGCCAGTCGGGCTACGGCGAAAACCTGGCCTACAACCCCTGGCATGCCCTGCCCGAGCACATGCCCATGGGCAGCATCGCCGAGGCGCGCAAGGCCGTGTACCGGGCCTCGTCCGAAAACCGCCGCAACGTGAACGGCGTGCCGCTGGGCGAGCCCGTGGTGCCCCGTCCGGCGCAGTACGCGCCCGGCGTGGACTACCCCGCCGCGAAGGACACGCGCATCGTGCGCGCCGCCATCCACCCGGCCATCGGCATCGCCCGGGTGGGCAATAGCGAGACAGCGTTCTATCTGGGCCCTCAGGTGGTGAACCCGCCGCCGCAGCCCCAGGGCTTTTACCGCGATGCCACCGGCGCGCTCAAGCGCGAGGCCGCGCAGTTCCGCATCTACGGCTACAACGCCGCGGGCGACGTGGTGCGCGAGCTGACCGCCGACTGGGCCGACATCGAATGGTCCGTGCACGTCGCCAACAGCAAGGCGGCCTGGTACCAGTGGCAGATCGCGCTCGACATTCCGGAGGCGGCCAAAACCCAGCTGCCGCTGCGCAATGCCAAGAACGCCGCGCGCGACACGCTGGTCATCGACGCGGGCGTGCAGCGCATCGCGGGCCGCAACGCGGCGTCGGTGCCCTGCACCGGGCAGTTCACCGGCGTGCCGGTCAAGATCGGCGAGCTGCAGACCGACGCCAGCGGCCGGCTGGTGTTCCTGCCCGGCCACGGCGTCTCGGCCTCGCCCACGGGCAGCCCGATCTTCAACCCGGCCGACGGCGACTCGTTCATCAACGCCGACGGCTGGTACGACGACACCTGCGACGGCCCGGTCTCGGCCACGGTGCGCATCGAGGGCCAGGACATCCCGGTGGAATCCGCCTGGGTGGTGACCGCCCCGCCCAACTACGCACCGCAGGTCAAGACCCAGCGCACGCTCTACGACCTGCTGCAGGACCTGTACGTCCAGGCCGGCTGGCTGCCCGCGCCGGCCACGATCTCGTTCGCCGACGACGTGTACCCCATCCTGCAGCGCCTGTCGGGCCTGCAATGGGTGAACCAGGGCTTCGCCACCCTGTTCGGCCACCAGGGGCAGTACGACTTCGAGAACCCCGCGCTGATCGAGCGGCTCTCCGCCCTGCCCCCCGCAGGCGGCTATGACCCCAACGCCGAGCTGCGCCGGCAGGTGTTCAACAGCTTCCGCCCCCCAGCCCACCGGACGGCAACCAGATGCCCTGGCCCTGGCTGTACGGCGATGCGATGACGGTGCCCGCAGGCCAGAGCCCGCGCCAGAACGCCAGCATCAGCCAGACGCAGAGCAATGTGCTGGCGCGCTGGGTGCAAGGCGACTTCGTCTCCGACTGGGATGCCGGCCGCCAGCTGCCGGCCAGCATCGACGCGGTGCCGCTCGCGCAGCAACCCGCCACGCTGGACCGGGCGGCGCTGGAGTTCTGCCTGGCCGACGCCTTCCACCCCGGCTGCGAGATGACCTGGCCCATGCGCCATCTGACGCTGTACAGCCGCCCGTTCCGCATCCGCCAGCGTCCGGCGGGCACGGCCGAGCCCAGCTATGGGCCCACGCTCGACCAGGCCACCGCGCTGTCGGCCCGGGGGCCGCTGTATGCCCAGGGGCCCGGCGACATCAACCGCTGGATGGGCCTGCCCTGGCAGGCCGACACGGCCTACTGCCGGGCGGGGTACGACACCGCGTACGACCCGTTCGCGCCCACCTTCTGGCCGGCCCGCGTGCCCAACCACGTGCTGACGGCCGAGGACTACGCCATCGTCGTGGACCGGCAGCAGCCCATGGCCCGGCGCATCGAGGCGTTCTCCAACCGCACCAGCTGGAACAAGCCGCTGCACGGCACCACGGCCGGGCAGATGGAAGAAATGGTGCGCATCTTCGGATCGATGGGGCTCGTGGAAGTGCGCCCGGGCGTGCCGGACGATCCGGCCTTCCCGGCGCAGATGATGGTGGCGTCTTACGGCCCCGATGTCTCGGCCGCCGACGCCGCCAGCCTCAGCGACGCCGCGCTGGCCGCGCAGACCCGCCTGCTGGGCGCCGCTGCCGTCGAAAGCGACGCGGCCGATGCCACCGCCCCCATCCACCCGAAGGCGCGCCCGCTGCCGCACGGCGCCAATTTCGGCTCGCACGCCGAAGCCCGGAACGCGCCGCTGCCGGTGCGCCGCCGGCCGCCGGGCGGCTGAGCGCGTGTCCCGCCTGGAAACCGCGCAGGCGTTCGACGTGGCCATCGCTGGCGGTGGCCCTGCCGGCGCGGCCTGTGCCATTCCCCTGGCCCGCGCCGGCCTGCGCGTGCTGCTGGCCGACGGCGGCGGCGATCGGGCCTTTCGCATCGGCGAGGGCCTGCCGCCACCCGTGCGCAGCCTGCTGGGGGAGCTTGGCGTGCTTGATCGCGTGCTGGCGGACGGCCACCGCCCCAGCTACGGCACCCTCGCCTATTGGGGCGGATTGGCCGGCCACGCCAACGACACCCTGCGCCAGCTGCATGGCAATGGCTTGCAGCTGGACCGCGTGCGCTTCGACGCCACGCTGCGGGCCGCCGCCAGCGAGGCGGGCTGCACGGTCGCGCTTTCCACCCACCTGCAGTGCGACGATGCGCAGGGCGCCAATCCCGCCAGCAGCACCGGCACCGCCTCGGCAGACCCGCAGGAGGCATCCGGCCCGCTGCACCGGCTGCAGCTGCGCCGCGCGGGCGAATCCCTGTCGCACGTGACGGCGCACTGGCTGATCGACGCCAGCGGCCGCATGGCCACCCAGGCCTGCCGGCTGGGTGCGCGCCGCCGCCACTACGACCGGCTGCTGGCCTTCTACCAGCGCCTGCGCACCGACAGCCATACCGATCTGGACGGCCGCACCTGGGTCGAGGCGGTCGAAGACGGATGGTGGTACAGCGTGCTGCTGCCCAGCGGCGAGCGCGTGGTGGCCTTCCTGGGCGATGCCGACCTGCTGGACCGCCGCACCCTGCTGGACGACGATGGCCTGTGGCAGCACCTGCAGCACACCACCCACCTGGGCGCGCTGTGCGCCGAGCACGGCTATCGCCCCCACGGCGCGGTGCAGGGAGCCGATGCCTGCAGCGCCGAACTCGACTGCGCGGCCGGCGAGCGCTGGCTGGCGGTGGGCGACGCCGCCCTCGCCTTCGACCCGCTGTCGTCCAAGGGCATCGGCAACGCGCTCTATACCGGCATGCGCGCGGCACAGGCGGTGCTGGCGCACGGGGCGGGCGACCTGCAGGCGCCGCAGCGCTATGCCGACCACCTGCGGGATATCCACCGGGTGTACCGCAAGCAGCTGCAGGGCTTCTACGCGATGGAAACACGCTGGCCCGGTTCCGCCTTCTGGGCGCGCCGGCAGGCGGGCCACCCTGTCGCGCAGGGGGCAGTGCCGGGCACGCCGGGCGGCAAAGCGGTGGCTACACTGCCTTGGCCGCCCGCGCAGCCGACGGCCACCGGCCGCGAGAACCCATCCAACGGAATCCCGCCACCGCCCTGGTGAAAATTGCGCAGGCAGCTATCGAAAACATAGCGTCATCGGAGGCTTCATGCGCGTGCAAGGCAAATCCATCATCGTCACCGGCGCCGGCAACGGCATCGGCGAAGGCATCGCCAAGCGGCTCGCGGCCGAGGGCGGCCGGGTCATCGTCAACGACATCCAGGCCACCGGGGGCCAGCGCGTGGCGGCCGAGATCCGCGCCGCGGGCGGCACGGCGGACTTCTTCGCCGCCGACGTCACCCGGTCTAGCGACATGAAAGCCCTGGTGGACGAGGCCGTGCGCCTTCATGGCCGGCTCGACGTGGTCGTGAACAACGCCGGCTGGACGCACCGCAACCGCCCCATGCTGGAGGTGAGCGAGGAAGAGTTCGACAAGGTGTATGCCATCAACGTCAAAAGCCTCTACCTCTCGGCCATCCACGCCGTGCCGGCCATGCGCGCCAACCCGGGCACAACGGGCGGCAGCTTCATCAACATCGCCTCCACCGCCGGCCTGCGGCCCCGCCCGGGCCTCACCTGGTACAACGGGTCGAAGGGCGCGGTCATCACCACCAGCAAGTCGATGGCGGCCGAGCTGGGCCCCGACAACATCCGCGTGAACTGCATCAACCCCGTGTTCAACCCCGACACGGGCCTGGCCGCCGAGTTCGCCGGCGGGCCGGTGGACGACGCGCGCCGCGCCCAATTTCTCGCCTCGATTCCGCTGGGGCGTTTTTCCACCGCGCTCGACGTGGCCAACGCGGCGCTGTACCTGGCCAGCGACGAAGCGGCCTTCGTGAGCGGCGTGTGCATCGAGGTGGATGGCGCCCGCTGCGTCTGATCGCTGCCGGCCGACAGCGGCGCGGCCCATTGCGCCGATAACCCTACCGCACCCCATGCGGCAAAATCGACCCATGGCTGAACGTGTCATCCCCCTGGTGGACCAGCGCATCGCTGCGCTGCGCCCCGCCGTGCCGCAGGGCCTGTCCGGGATTCCATCGGGATGGCTGACCGACACGCTCGCTCGCCCGCTGCGGGACCTGCGCATCAGCGTGACCGACCGCTGCAACTTCCGCTGCGCGTACTGCATGCCCAAGGAGGTGTTCGACAAGGACTACCCCTATCTGCCGCACAGCGCGCTGCTCAGCTTCGAGGAAATCACCCGCCTGGCCCGCAGCTTCGTCGACCACGGCGTGCGCAAGATCCGGCTCACGGGCGGCGAGCCGCTGCTGCGCAAGCACCTCGAAAACCTCGTCGGCATGCTGGCGCAGCTGCGCATGCCGGACGGCACGGCGCCCGACCTCACGCTGACCACCAACGGCTCGCTGCTCGCGCGCAAGGCCCAGGCGCTCAAGGACGCCGGGCTGAACCGCCTCACGGTGAGCCTGGACAGCCTGCAGGACGCGGTGTTCCGGCACATGAACGATGTGGACTTTCCGGTGGCCGAGGTGCTGGCCGGCATCGACGCGGCACAGGCCGCGGGGTTCGCGCGCATCAAGGTCAACATGGTGGTCAAGCGCGGCACCAACGACCACGAGATCGTGCCCATGGCGCGGCACTTTCGCGGCACGGGCGTGACGCTGCGCTTCATCGAATACATGGACGTGGGCGCCACCAACGGCTGGCGAATGGACGAGGTGCTGCCATCCGCCGACGTGATCGAGCGGCTGCAGGCCCACCTGCCCCTGGTGCCCCTGCCCGAACAGGCCCCCGGGGAAACCGCCCGCCGCTGGGGCTACGCCGATGCCACCGGGCGCCACGACCCGGCGCTGGGCGAGGTGGGCGTGATCGGCAGCGTCACGCAAGCGTTTTGCGGCGACTGCAACCGCGCCCGCCTGTCGATGGAAGGCAGCCTCTACCTGTGCCTGTTCGCCACCCAGGGCTGGGACCTGCGCAGCCTGCTGCGCGGCGGTGCCACCGATGCCGACATCGCCGCCGCCATCGCCGGCATCTGGAACGGCCGCGGCGACCGCTATTCGGAGCTGCGCAGCAGCCTGCCTGCGGACACCGGCCAGGGCGCGCGGCGGGTGGAAATGAGCTACATCGGCGGCTGACGCATGGATGACGCCACCCGCATCACCGGGCTGGTGCTGGCCGGCGGCCAGGGCTCGCGCATGGGCGGGCAGGACAAGGGCCTGCAGCCCTTCCAGGGCGTTCCGCTGGCGCTGCATGCGCTGCAGCGGCTGCAGTCCCAGGTCGGCCCGCGGCTCGTCAGCGCCAACCGCCACCTCGACCGCTACGCCACCTTTGGTGTCCCGGTCGTGACCGATGCCGAGCCCGGCCACGCCGGGCCGCTGGCGGGTTTTCTGGCCGGCCTGTCGCGCTGCGAAACCCCGTGGCTGCTCACCGTGCCCTGCGACACGCCGCTGTTTCCGCCCGATCTGGCCCGGCGCCTGATGGCCGCGGCGTGGGCCATGGACACGGCAGGCGGTCCTGCGGATCTGGCCATCGCCGCCGCGCCGCAAGCCGATGGGCCGGCCACCGACGCCCTCCACCCGGGCGCACCGGGCCCCGCTCTCCTGCGCACGCAGCCGGTGTTCTGCCTGCTGCGGGCCTCGCTGCGCGAGTCGCTCGCGCAATTCATGGCGGGCGGCGGCCGCAAGATCGGCGCCTGGATCGCCCAGCACCCGTGCGCCGTGGCCGCCTTCGACCAGCCCGGCGACGACCCGCTCGGCTTTTGCAACGCCAACACCCTGGCCGAACTGCACGCGCTCGAACGCGCGCTCGCCCCATGACCCCTGACCCCTTCCGGATCGACGTGCTCGGCACCGCGCACCTGCATGCCTACAAGGCCCTGCGCGACGAGGCGCTGCGCTGCGCGCCCGAGGCCTTCACCTCCGACCACGCCAGCGCGGTGCTGCGCCCGGCCCAGTCGTATGCCGAGCGCTTCGGCGCGCCCGCCACGGGCACCTTCTTCCTCGGGGCGTTCGCCGCGGACGGCCAGTTGCTCGGCAGCATCGGCTGCGAGCGCGAGGCCCGCCTGCAGCAGCGCCACTGCGCCAGCGTGGTGGGCATGATGGTGGCGCCGCACGCGCAGCGCGGCGGCGTCGGACGCGCGCTGGTGCAGGCCTGCGTGCAGCTCGCCGAGCAGGTGGCCGGGCTGGAACAGCTGGTGCTGACGGTCACCGCCGCCAACACCCACGTCGTGCGCCTGTACGAGCGCGCGGGCTTTCGCGCCTGGGGCCTGCTGCCGCGCGCGGTGGTCATCCAGGGCATCGGGCACGACAAGCTGCACATGGTGCGGTGGCTGCCGGCCTCTCCTCTTTTTTCTGCCGCATGAAGACCCTTGCACAGATCGCCGCCGGCCTGCCCGGCTACGACGCCCACGCCCTGGGTGCCGAGGCCGTCACCGCATTCCTCGAACAACTGGTGCAGCCGGTGGCCGGCACCGAAACCGTGGCGCTGTCCGCGGCGCTTGACCGGGTGCTGGCCTGCGACCTTGTCTCGCCCATCAGCGTGCCGCCGCACGACAACTCGGCCATGGACGGCTATGCATTCGACGGCTCGGCATTGCGCGCCGGCCAGCCGCTGTCGCTGCGGGCGGCCGGCACCGCCCTGGCCGGCAGGCCCTGGGCGGGCCGTGCCGCACCCGGGGAATGCGTTCGCATCATGACCGGCGCCGTCATGCCGCCAGGGCTGGACACGGTGGTGCCGCAAGAGCTGGCCACCGTGCAGGGCGGCACCGTGCACCTCGCGGCCGACGCGGTGCAGCCCGGCGACCACCGGCGCCGCACGGGCGAAGACCTGGTGCAGGGCGGCGTGGCGCTGGCCCGTGGCGAGCGGCTCACCCCCGCCGCGCTCGGCCTGGTGGCCAGCCTGGGCCTGCCCACCGTCACCGTGTTGCGCCGCCTGCGCGTGGCGTGCTTTTCGACCGGCGACGAGTTGCTGGCCCCGGGCGACGCCCCGCGCGAGGGCGCCGTGTACGACAGCAACCGCTACGCAATCATCGGCCTGCTGGCCCGTCTGGGCGTGGAGCCGATCGACCTGGGCGTGGTGCCCGATTCGCCCGCGCAACTCGAAGCCGCGCTGCGCCAGGCAGGGCAGCAGGCGGATGCCGTCATCACCAGCGGGGGCGTGAGCGAAGGCGATGCGGACCACCTGCGCTCTGCGGTGCAGCGGCTGGGCGACGTGGCGTTCTGGCAAGTCGCCATGCGGCCCGGCCGGCCGATGGCGGTGGGGCGGCTGCGCAGCGAGCACGCCTCAGGAGCAGATGCCGAAATGGCCTTCAGCACAATCAGTACTAGGGCATATAGCTATGAAAATAATAGCAAACCCGTTTCAACCAACGGGACCCTCTGGTTCGGCCTGCCCGGCAATCCCGTCGCCGTGATGGTGGCCTTCCTGGCGTTCGTGCGGCCTGCGCTGCTGCGCGCCATGGGCTGCACCCGCGCGGCCCCGCCCCTGCTGCGCGCGGTGACCACCGAGCCGCTGCGCAAGAAGGCCGGCCGCACCGAGTACCAGCGCGGCATCGTCAGCACCGCGCCGGATGGATCTCTGCAGGTGCGCACCACCGGCCACCAGGGCTCGGGGATGCTCCATTCGATGGTGCAGGCCAACGGCCTCATCGTGCTGCACCCGCCCCGGGGGCCGGTGGCCGCGGGGGAGACCGTGGACGTGATGATGTTCGATGGCGCGCTGTGAACCGCCTGCCAGTCCGGTCCCACAGCCCGGCGGCGCATGCGCCGGACGCCGTGCCTGCGGGCACAGGCCTATGCTGAAAGACAGGTTCCCCCGGCCAACCCCGCCGGGCCAACCCACGCCCTCCCTATAACAACATGACAAGGACCCCATCGCCATGACCTATTGCGCCCGCCACCTCGAACAGCCCCCCGCCCGCGAAGACGTGGACCGCCTGGCCGGTGCCACGGTGCTGGAGTTCGGAACGCCCTGGTGCGGCCACTGCCAGGGGGCGCAGCCGTTCATCCAGGCCGCGCTGGAGAGCCGGGACGATGTGGCCCACGTCAAGGTCGAGGACGGACCGGGCCAGCGCCTGGGCCGCAGCTTCGGCGTGAAGCTCTGGCCGACCCTCGTCTTCCTGCGCGACGGCAAGGAGGTGGACCGCGTGGTGCGGCCCCAGGGACCGGAGCCGCTGCAGGCCGGCCTGCAGGCGATCACGCCCGGGGCCTGACGGACGCAGGCCTGGCGGACGCGGGCCTCGACGGCGGCCTCAACCGCGCCCGAGCGCCTTGTCCACACCTTTTTTGGCCAGGGCATCGGCGCGCTCGTTGCCCGGGTCGCCCGCATGGCCCTTCACCCAGCGCCAGTCGATCACATGGCCGCCCTGGGCCACCAGATCGTCCAGCCGCTTCCACAGCTCCACGTTCTTGACCGGCTGGCCGGCGGCCGTGCGCCAGCCCTTTTTCTTCCAGCCCTGAATCCACTCGGTGATGCCCTTGCGCACGTACTGGCTGTCCAGGAACAGCGTCACCTCGCACGGCCGCTTGAGCGCGCCCAGGGCCTCGATCACCGCGAGCAGCTCCATGCGGTTGTTCGTCGTGCCCAGCTCCCCCCCGAACAATTCCTTTTCCAGCGCGCCCGAACGCAGCACCACCCCCCAGCCGCCAGGGCCCGGATTGCCTTTGCAAGCCCCGTCGGTATAGATCACAACCTGATTCAAAAACGTTACTCCCGTCCATCCACATGAAAGGCCGGCCCGCCATCGCGGACCGTGCCGCGATTGGCCACCGGCACCGGCGCCGCAGCGCCCTTGGGCGCGCGGCGCCAGGGCGCGCCCAGCAGCCGCACGCCGTGCACGCGCTTGACCGCCACCACCACATAGGCGGCCCCGAGTATCGGCCACCAGCGGGCCCCCAGTCCGTCCATCCAGTCGAAACGCTCCAGCCAGGGCGCGCTGCGCACCGCCGGCCGGTAGCAGCCGAAGCTGACCGACTCGACCTCGAAATTGAGCAGCCGCAGCCAATCGCGCAGCCGCCAGTGGCCGATGAACTCGCCCACGTCGGGCAGATACAGCCGCCCGCCCGCACCCAGGCGCTGGTACAGCCGCGCCCGGCGCTGGCGCAGGCCCCACAGGCTCACGGGATTCAGTCCGCTGATGACCACCCGCCCCTCGGGCACCAGCACGCGCTGCACCTCGCGCAGCGCGGCATGGGGGTCGATGCTGAGTTCCAGCGCATGCGGCAGCAGCACCAGATCGAGGCTGTTCTCCGAGAAAGGCAGGGCCACCGGATCGGCCAGCAGGGCGGGCTCGCCCGGTTCTCCGCCCCCCAGGGCCCCGGCCGCGTGCCAGCCGGCCGCCTCGTCGGTCCACAGCAGGGTTTCTTCCGCGCCCAGCGCCAGCCAGCGGTGGGGCATGCGGTTGGCGCGCAGCCCCTGCAAACCCGGCATTCCGAGCTGCAGGGCGTGGTAGCCGAAGATGTCGGCCACCAGCTCGTCATAGCGTTCCTGCTCCCACGCCAGCAGGTATCGGCCGGGGGAAGAGTCGAACCAGTGGTGCAAACCTATAATTTCATCGCTCATGAACTTGCTGCCGCTGCCCGCCTTTACCGACAACTACATCTGGATGCTGCACGACGCGCAGGCTGCGGTCGTGGTCGATCCGGGAGAAGCGGGCCCGGTGTTGCAGGCATTGCAAACCCTGGACCTGCCATTGCAGGCGATTCTAGTCACGCACCACCATGCCGATCATGTCGGCGGCGTGCCGGCGCTGCGCGAGGCCACCGGCGCCCGCGTCTTCGGCCCCGCGCACGAAACCGTGCCCGAGCCCATCACCCGCCTGGTGCAGGGCGACACGGCCGAGGTGCTGGGCCTGCGCTTCCAGGTTTTCGACGTGCCCGGCCACACGGCGGGGCACATCGCCTACTACGCCCCCGATGTGAACGGCGCCCCCGTGCTGTTCTGCGGGGACACCCTGTTTTCCGGCGGCTGCGGCCGGCTGTTCGAAGGCACGCCCGCGCAGATGCAGGCGTCGCTCGACACCCTGGCCGCGCTGCCAGGCGACACCCGTGTGTGCTGTGCACACGAGTACACGCTGTCCAACCTGAAGTTCGCCCGGGCGGTGGAGCCCGGCAACGGGGCGCTGCGGCAATACACCCACGACTGCGAGGCGCTGCGGCAGCAGGGCCTGCCCACGCTGCCCTCGCGCCTGGCCACCGAGCGCGACATCAACCCTTTCCTGCGCACGCGGCAACCCACGGTGGCCCAGGCCGCCCGGGCCTTCGATGCGCAGGTCGATCCCCAAGATGCAGTGGCCGTTCTCGCGGCGCTGCGCCAATGGAAAAACGAGTTTCAATGAAAATTTTGCACATCCTGGGCCTGGCAAGCGTGGTCTGGCTCACCGGCTGCGCCACGCAAGGCACCCCGCCCGGAAGCGCCGCGAACAAGGACGGTTCTGCGCCGGCCACCACCGACACCTCGTCTTCTTCCCACACCCCCCTGATCCCCTCCGGGCCGCTGCAGCCCATCTCGGCCGTGCAGGCCAGCAACGGCGAGGTGGCATCGCTCTACGCGCCCTCCGACCTGTGGGACCGCATCCGCCGCGGTTTCGCCATGCCCGACCTGGACCAGGACCTCGTGCGCGACCGCGAGCAGTGGTACGCCACGCGCCCCGACTACATGCAGCGCATGACCGAGCGCTCGAGCAAATACCTGTTCCACATCGTCGAAGAGCTCGAACTGCGGGGCATGCCAACCGAACTGGCCCTGCTGCCCTACATCGAGAGCGCCTTCAATCCGCAGGCCGTCTCCAGCGCCAAGGCCGCCGGCATGTGGCAGTTCATGCCGGCCACCGGCAGCGACTACCAACTCAAGCAGAACGCCTTCCGCGACGACCGCCGCGACGTGCTGGCCTCCACGCGCGCCGCGCTCGACTACCTGCAGCGCCTGTACGGCATGTTCGGCGACTGGCACCTGGCGCTGGCCGCCTACAACTGGGGCGAAGGCAGCGTGAGCCGGGCCATCGCCCGCAACCAGAAGCTGGGCCTGGGCACCAGCTACACCGAACTCACCATGCCGGCCGAAACCCGCATGTACGTGCCCAAGCTGCAGGCGGTGAAGAACATCGTCGCCAACCCGCAGGCGTTTCGCACCGAATTGCCGCTCATCGAAAACCACCCTTACTTCCAGACGGTGGACATCACGCACGACATCGATGTCTCGCTGGTGGCCAGCCTGGCCGGGGTGCGCGAAGAGGACTTCCGCGCACTCAATCCCTCGCTGCACCGCCCCGTGATCCTGGCCGCGGGCATGCCGCAGATCCTGCTGCCCTGGGACAACGCCAAGGTGTTCCTCAAGAACCTGGAAGCCCACCGCGAAGGCCAGTACGCCAGCTGGACGGTCTGGAGCGTGCCCACCACCATGACGGTGGCGACCGCCGCCCAACGCGTCGGCATGAGCGAGAACGACCTGCGCAGCGTGAACCGCATTCCGCCACGCATGATGATCAAGGCGGGCTCGGCCCTGATGGTGCCCCGCGCCACCACCACGCGCCAGGACGTGTCCAGCCAGGTGGCAGACAACGGGCAGGTCGCTTTCACGCCGGAAATCGTCACGCGGCGCACCACGGTGCGCGCCGGCAAGCGCGACTCGGTCGCCAGCATCGCCAACCGCTACAAGGTGAGCGCCGCCAACGTGGCCGAATGGAACGACGTCAAGGCCAACGCCGCTTTCAAGGCCGGCCAGCAGGTCGTGATGTATCTGCCGGTGAAGCTGGCCGCCACCTCGTCCGCGCGCCCGGCCATCAAGCAGACCTCCACGCGCGGCGCCAAGGCCCCTGCGGCCCCCACCCGCAAGGGTGGAACGCCCTCGCGCAAGAAGCGCTGAGCGGCAGCCGGGCCGAACCAAGGCATTGCCCCGGAGAGGCTGGCCGTCCAGCGCTTGCGCGGGGCGCGCCCGGCAACTTTGCGCTTCAGAGGCGCAGGTTGTGCATGCCGACCAGTCCCAGCACGCCCATCACGATGAGGTACAGGGCCACGATGTAATTCAGCAGGCGGGGCATGACCAGGATCAGGATGCCTGCGATCAGGGAAACGAGGGGGCCGATACTGAGGTTCAGCGACATGGAGAGATCCTTGTTGGAGTGATGGAATGAAGGAGCGCAATCGGTGCGTTGCAGCGCCGAGGCAAGACCGCCGCTGGCGCCCCGTCGACTCTAGCGCCACACCCTTGCCGCCGTGTGTCGGACAATTCAGCCAAAGTGCCGGCCGCCCCCGGCACGGCACCGTGTGCCCCCCACCCTTCAGGCGTTGAACTTCTGCTTGGCCTTGCGCGCGAATTCGTTCGTGAACGTGCGCCCGAGATCGATCTTGAGCGGCGCCAGTTCGGATCGCAGGCGGGCCACCACCCGTGCCGCATTGGCCGGGCCGTCATCGGGCATGAGGCCGTCGGGCGAGAAGGTGTCGCGTACCTTGTGGAATGCCGCCAGGTAGGCGCCCCGCTCGCCCAGCAGGTAGCCGGACGGCACGGCGCGCACCAGGTCGGCCGGGCTGGCCGTCTGCAGCCATTTGAGGGCATGGACCATGGCATTGGCCAGGGCCTGCGAGCGGGCCGGCTGCTTTTGCACGAACGACTGCGGCGCATAGAGGCTGGCGGCCGGCATGCTGCCGCCGAACAGCTCCTGCGACCCTTTGAGCGAGCGCGTGTCGCACAGCACCCGCACCTCGGCGCGCTGCTCGAGCGCGCTGACGATCGGGTCGGCATGGCACAGCGCATGCACCCGCCCCTGTCGCAGCGCGGCCACCGCCCCGAGGGCGGAGCCCACGCCGACGAAGGACACCTCGTCCAGCGGCGCGCCGTCCCGCGACAGCATCAATTGCGCCACATGGTGGGTGGAAGACCCCAGGGCCGACACGCCCACGCGCATGCCCTTGAAGCGGCTCACGCTCTTGACGGGCCAGGCGCGCGCCGATGCCGCCAGGGCCAGCTGCGGCGCCCGCCCCTGCAGCACGATGGTGCAATAGCTGCGGCCCAGCAGCTGCTGGCGCAGCACGTGGTCGTATGCGCCCGAGCACACATCGGCCTCGCCGTCCTGCAGTGCCTGCAGGGCCAGGGCACCGCCCGGGTAGTCCTGAACCACCACGTGCAGCCCCTCGGCCCGGAAGAACCCCAGCTCCTGGGCGATGGTCAGCGGCAGGTGATATAGCAGCCCCGAGCCCCCGACCGCCACCCGAAGCGGACCGGTCCCGGCCTTGAACGGGGACGGCACCGCCGAGGCATCCGCGCCCACCCATCCCGCCATCGAGAGGGCGGAAAAGGTACCGAAGTGACGGCGGCGGATGCGAGGAAAATCCATGGGGAAAAAGCGAATTCAAGAAAATGCTGCAGTGCAGCAATCGTGCCACCGGTGCGCAGCGGCCCCGTCAGGGCAATCCCTGAGGGACATGGAAGGAAAGTCGGGTTAGTGCGATGGGTACCAGGGCGATCCAGGCCAGTGGATCGCCGCGGCACCACCACCGCGGCGCCTCAGCGGTAGCCGATGAAGAGAATGGCGATGTTGACCACCAGCGCCCCCAGCCACACGGCGCTGCGGGCGGTGGGCAGGTCGGACACGTACATCATCACGTAGAAGACGCGCAGCATCACGAAGAGGAACGCCAGAATATCGAGCAGCGTCTGACCGGCCCCCAACTGGTGCGCGATCACCACCGCACCGATGAAGAACGGCAGCGACTCGAAGGTGTTGGACTGCGCAGCCAGCGCGCGGGCGCGCCAGTCGGTCTGCCGAGCGGCCCATCCTCGCGGATCGCGGTTGTCGGACACTTGGAAGCTGCCGCGCTTGGCGATCAGGGCGCACACAGTGGGCAGCAGCGCCATCAGCAGCACACACCAGTAGGCGACGGTGAAATGCGCCACATGCAGGGAGTTCATGGTTAAAGCCTTTTCATGCTCCAGCGCAACTGAATATTGCGCTGGCAGCTATCAATTTTATAGTGTCATCGGCGATCGACCAGCGCATGCGCGATGGTGCCCAGGTCCACGTATTCCAGTTCGCTGCCCACCGGGACGCCCCGCGCCAGCCGGGTCACATGCAGCCCCCGGCTCTTGAGCGCCTCGCTGATGACATAGGCCGTGGCCTCGCCCTCGGCCGTGAAATTGGTGGCCAGGATCACCTCCTGCACCACGCCATCGGTGGCCCGCTCCATGAGCTTTTGCAGCCCGATGTCCTTCGGCCCCACCCCGTCCAATGGCGACAGCCGCCCCATGAGCACGAAATACAGTCCGCGAAATGCCGCCGTGCGCTCCAGCGCGGCCTGATCGGCGGGGGTTTCCACCACGGCCAGCCGGCTGGCATCGCGTTCCGGGTCCAGGCACGTGTCGCACACCGCCGCTTCGGTGAAGGTGTGGCAGCGTTCGCAGTGGTGCACCGACACCGTCGCCTCATGAAGCGCCCGCGACAGCACCTCGGCCCCTTCGCGGTCGTGCTGAAGCAGATGAAAAGCCATGCGCTGCGCCGACTTCACGCCCACGCCCGGCAGACGGCGCAGCGCCTGGACCAGGGCATCGAGGGAATTGGTGTCGGACATGCAAGGCGCCGTTCAAGAATCAGAGAGACATGCCCGCGAAAGGCATGGAAAAGGTGCGGCGCGCCCGGCGGCCGCAAACGAAAGGCAAGCGACGATCCGGCCCCTGTCCCAGGCCATCCACCGAGGCTCCAGCCGCTGCAGTCGCACGGGCAGGGACGGCCGTCTGTGTCAGAAAGGGAACTTCATTCCGGGAGGCAGGCCCGGCATGCCCGCGGTCAGCTTGCCCATCTTTTCCTGCGAGGTTTCCTCGGCCTTGCGCACGGCCGCATTGAAGGCGGCTGCCACCAGGTCTTCAAGCATGTCCTTGTCATCGGCCAGCAGGCTGGGGTCGATGGTCACGCGCTTGACGTCGTGCTTGCAGGTCATGAGCACCTTCACCAGGCCCGCGCCGGATTCGCCTTCCACTTCGATGTTGCCGAGTTCGTCCTGGGCTTTCTTCAGGTTGTCCTGCATGGCCTGGGCCTGCTTCATGAGGCCGGCGAGTTGTCCCTTGTTGAACATGTGAGTTTTCCTTTTCTGATGGGAATGAAGGGGAGGCTTGAATGAATGAGCGAATGAACCGTGTGACAGAGGGCAACGCCTTCCGTCACGCCGGCTTGATGCTGCCCGGCACGATCTTGGCGCCGAAGTCCCGCACCAGCGTCTGCACGTAGGGGTCGTTGTGCACGATCTCCTCGGCCACGCGCTGGCGCTCTGCCGCCGCGGCCGCATTGCGCCGCGCCGGGCTGTCGATGACCACGCCCAGTTCGACGCTGATCTGGGTCGCATGGCCCGCGGCCTCCAGCGCCGCCCGCAGGCGCTCGCGCGCCACTGGCTGGTTGAGCGATTCACGCTCCACGCGCAGCAGCCAGTGTCCGGCGTCGCGCGCCACCAACTGGGACTGCAGGGCCAATTCCCGCACCAGCGCCGCAATGGCTTCGGCAGCCACGAGTTGCTGCACGGTGGCGTGCCAGACATCGCCCTCTTCCGTGGCCGTGTAGCGGGCGGATGCAGGAAGGGAGCCCGTCGGCGCGAGGGGCTGCAGGCGCGCGCCCGGCTCGGGCGACGTGCGCACGGGGATCGCCATGTACTCCGGCGAAGACGGCGCCGGCGCCACCGGTCGTTGCGCAGGCGCTGGCACGGGTGCAGGTGGGGCCGCCGCGCGGCGGAAATCCTCGGGCGAATGGACCGGCAGCCGCACAGGGGCCGCTGCCGGCCCCGGCTCGCCGGGAGGGGTCTGCGCCGGCGCCGAGGCGTCTTCCCACGGGGGGGTGGAATCGGGCGCGGGCACCGGTGTGGCTGCGACGGACGGTTCCGTCGCGGCCACAGCGGAGTTGGCGGCCTGCGCCGGCGTTGCAGGCTCACCCGCATCGCGCGCCGAGTCGGCCGCCGGCCGCTGCAATGGCATCGCATCGGGGGCGGTTGCCACCCGGCTCGCGGGCTGTGCGGGTGCCGGATCAACCGGCGTCAGAGTTTTTTTTTCAGCCGAAGGGGCTGGGGCTGCCGCGCCATCCGCCGGCTTGAAGGCCAGCAGCCGCAGCAGCGCCATGGTCAGCGCCGCGTATTCGTCGGGGGCCAGCCCCAGTTCGGCACGGCCGTGCAGGCAAATGCTGTAGAGCAGCTGGGTTTCGTCCGCGGGCATCTGCGCGGCCAGGCGGGCGATTTCCACGGCCTCGGGGTCGTTGGCATCCAGCGCCTGGACCATGTTCGGCACGGCCTGCATGACGGCCATGCGCTGGAGCACCGCGCTCATCTCCTCCAGCGTGGAGGCGGCAGACAAGCCGTTCAAGCGCAGGGCATCGGAGGTTTCCACCACCGTGCGGCCATCGCCCTGGGCCAGGGCTTCGATCAGGCGGAACACGTACGACCGGTCCACGCTGCCCAGCATCTGGCGCACGCCCGCTTCCTGCAACTGGCCGCTGCCGAACGCGATGGCCTGGTCGGTGAGCGAAAGCGCATCGCGCATCGAGCCCCGCGCCGCACGCGACAGCAGGCGAAGCGCCTGGGGTTCGGCCGGCACGTTCTCCTGCGCCAGAACGCGTCCCAGGTGCTCGAGCACCGTCTCGGGCGCCATCGGGCGCAGGTTGAACTGCAGGCAGCGCGAGAGCACCGTGACCGGCACCTTTTGCGGATCGGTCGTGGCCAGCACGAACTTGAGGTATTCGGGCGGCTCTTCCAGCGTCTTCAGCATGGCGTTGAACGCCGTGTTGGTGAGCATGTGCACTTCGTCGATCATGAAGACCTTGAAGCGCCCCTGCACCGGCTTGTAGACCGCCTGCTCCAGCAGGCCCTGCACTTCGTCCACACCACGGTTGGAGGCGGCATCGAGTTCGGTGTAGTCCACGAAGCGGCCGCTGTCGATGTCGGTGCAGGCCTGGCACACGCCGCAAGGGGTGGCCGTGATGCCGCCCTGCCCGTCCGGGCCCTGGCAATTGAGCGACTTGGCCAGGATGCGCGACACCGTGGTCTTGCCCACGCCGCGCGTGCCGGTGAAAAGATAGGCATGGTGCAGCCGCTGCTGCGTGAGCGCATTGGACAGCGCCTGCACCACATGCTCCTGGCCCACCATCTCCGAGAAGGTCTTGGGACGGTATTTGCGGGCGAGCACGAGGTAAGACATGGGGGGATTCTATGTGGCCGGGCGCGCCCTCCCGGATCGCCGGGGTACCGATTCCACACCGCGCCCCGCTGTCAGGCCACCGTGGCCAACACCTGTACGGCGCGCAGGGTCGGCCGGGCCAGAACCTCCTGCTTTATCGCCTACAATCGGCGGTGACGGGCCTCCCCGCATGGTGAAGCAGCCAACCGGGTCAGGTGGGGAACCAAGCAGCCCTAACTGTAGAGTCAGTGCCGGGGGTAAGGCTCGTCAACTATCTTTCCAGCCATCCCTGCCATGCCATCACGGCCCCTGGCGCAGGGCATGTCCCCCAAGAAGCCCACCCCGCGGCTTCTTTCCCTTTCCGACACCTTCGCGGCATCCGGCTTGGTCGGTTTTCTGACCGGCGAGCGCCGCTTGAGCACCCACCGCTCGCAGCCCAGGCCTGCCCACCCTGTGCGCCCCCTGCAACGCGCGCGTTCCACCCCAACCCATGAAAACAGGCAATGGCCCATTGGTTCGGCATATTCCGTGCTTTCCTGCCAACCCCGTCCCGTGCCATGGCTGCTTTGATCGAGTGGCGCATGCCCCAGGGAAGCCAGACCGGTCCGCTCCGACTGTCATGCCAAGCCCGCCGTTCAAGGGTTAAGGCCCCAGGCGGCTTGCCAAAATGTTCACATTTAGCATTTTCAAGTTACCATTTGTTTCTTTTGAGGAACCGATATGGCAGAAGGTCAAGCGCAAGGAACCGCCTACCTGTGCGACACGGCTGATGCGCCACCGGCGGCCGATCCGGCGCGTGTCGCCAGTGCCAGCCCGTCTGTGATCGATGAAAAGTCCAACGCCAAGCCGCTGGACCAGTTCACGTTCGAAAAGATGCGGCGCGTCAACGGCTCCCTCCTTGCGTTCGGCTCCCTGGGCTGGCTGGCGGCGTGGTGGACGGCTGCGCCCACCTACCACTACGACAACATCCTGTTCGCCCTGCTGGCGATCGCCTTCTACTGTTGCATCATCACATCGATGTTCGCCAGCACCCCTGGCAGGGTCGTGCTAGCCGCCTTGCCGGCCTGTGGCCTGCTGGCCCACGGGTTCTGGCTGCTTTCGGTGCCGAGCCCGGTCGGGGTCTACTTCTGCCTGGCCCTGGGGGTGGCCTTCACGTTGCTGATCGCCTTCATGTTCATTTCGACATGGCAGTACCTGGCATCAGTGGCCGTCATCTGGCTCGCGTTCGGGCACGGCGATTTCCAGCAGATGCGTTCCGCGCATGACCCGGTCTGGAGCATGCTGATCGTCACCCTGTCGTCGCTGTGCGGAATGCTGCTGAACATGGCCCTCTTTCGCCTGCGGGAAGACAGCCACCGGCAGCAACTGGAACTGGAAACCCTGGCCTACCAGGATGCGCTGACCGGCCTGGCCAACCGCCGCAGCCTGCTCAAGCACATGCAGTCGCTGCAGGACGCGGGGTACATCGAAGGCCTGTATTTCATGATGATCGACATCGATGACTTCAAGTCGATCAACGACCAGTTCGGGCACGACCAGGGCGATGTGGTGCTGAAGGACGTGGCGTCGGCACTGAAGCGGCAGGCCGGCCGGCACCTGTGCGGCCGCCTGGGCGGCGAGGAGTTCGGCGTGGTGGTGGATGCCGCCACGTTGCCCGAGGCCTGCGAACTCGCCCAGGCGCTGGTCGCCACCGTGAACACGCTGTACGCGGTGCCGGCCGACCACCCTGCGTTTCAGGGCCGCCGGCTGTCCATCAGCGCCGGCCTGACCCGCGGAGAGGCGGACTGCACCACCTCCGAGCTGATCCGGCGCGCGGACCTGGGGCTTTACCGGGCCAAGCGCGAAGGCAAGAACCGTTTCTGCATGCACTTCGGCCCCGATGGCGACTCAGGCGCGCCGGCGCCGGCACCGGCCACGCCCCTGGCCCAGGGCGCCTGATCAGGTCCGCTGCAGCCAGGCCTTGGCGCCTTCGGCCGCCGCCATGCCACTGGCCATGCAGGCGGTCATCAGGTAGCCGCCCGTGGGGGCCTCCCAGTCCAGCATTTCGCCCGCGCAGAAAACACCGGGCAGGGCCTTAAGCATGAGGCGGCCATCCATCGCCTCGAACGGCACCCCGCCCGCGGTGCTGATGGCCTCGTCCAGCGGCCGGGCCGCGCCCACGGTGATGGGCAGCGCCTTGATGGCCTGGGCCAGGGCGGCGGCATCGTTCATGCCCTCCTTGCCCAGTTGCTCGTACAGGATGCCCATCTTGATGCCGTCCAGCCCCAGTCGGCTCTTGAGGTGGCTGCTGAGGCTGCGGGCACCGCGCGGATGGCGCACTTCCTTGAGCACGCGCTCTGGCGTGTGGTCGGGCAGCAGGTCCAGCGTGAAGGTGGCGTGGCCGTGCGCCTCGATCCCGTCGCGCAGCAGGCTGGAGACAGCGTAGATCAGGCTGCCCTCCACGCCGGTGGCGGTGGCCACGAACTCGCCCCGGCGGCTGAACGTGCGCCCCTGGTGGTCGGAGAAATGCAGCGCGACCGATTTGAAGGGCTGCCCGGCAAAGCGCTCAGTGAAATGCGGCGTCCAGCCGGCCGGATCGGGTGCCCGCCCGATCAGCTCGCGCAGGAATTCCCGCCGCGTCTCGCCGGCCGGTGCGCCACCGGCACGCACCGTGTCGAAGCCGCAGTTGGCCGGGCGCAGCGGGGTCACCGGCACGCCCTTTTCGGACAGCAGCGGCACCCACGCGCCATCGGAGCCCAGCCGGGCCCAGCTGCCGCCACCCAGCGACAGCACCACGGCCCGTGCCTGCACCGGCACCAGGCCCGCAGGGCTGGTGAAACCCAGTGTCATTGGAGTCGCATCGCCGTCCTGCGCGGCGGCTGGGTCGCTCCAGCCCAGCCAGCGGTGGCGCATGTGGAACACCACTCCCTGGCCGCGCAGGCGATGCAGCCAGGCACGCAGCAGCGGCGCGGCCTTCATGTCGGAGGGGAACACCCGGCCCGAGGTGCCGACGAAGGTCTCCACCCCCAAGCCCTGCGCCCAAGCGCGCACCGCATCGGCGCCGAAGGCCTGCAGCAGGGGCTCGATGGCGGCGCGGCGCTCGGCGAAGCGGGCCGCGAACGGCTCGAACGCCTCGGAATGCGTGAGGTTGAGCCCCCCCTTGCCCGCCAGCAGAAACTTGCGCCCCACGGAAGGCATGGCGTCGAACAAATGCACGGCCAGGCCGCCACGGGCCAGCACTTCGGCCGCCATCAGGCCGGCGGGGCCGCCGCCGATCACGGCGACATCACAGGCCAGCACGGGGGCGATCGATTCGGAAACAGTCATCTTCAACCTTTGCTTTTGAAACATCGGGGCGCGGCGCCGCAAGCAGAGAGCCTGCAGCGCGCCGCGCCATCAAAACAGAGCGCCCTGCACCGGAGCCGGAGCCGGCGGTGGCGGTGGCGGTGGCGGTGGCGGTGGCGGTGGCGGTGGCGGTGGCGGTGGCGGTGGCGGTGGCGGTGGCGGTGGCGCAGTCTCGCTGCCCACCTCCACCATCCGCCCGTCGCCGGTGAGGAACGCCGCGCGCACCACGTGGCTCGGCATCTGGGCCTGAACGGCTTCGCGGTAGCGCGCCAATTGGGCCATCAGATGGGGGCGGCGCTCAGGGTCCACCGCGCTTTTGTAGTCGAGCACCCACCACACCGGCTCGCCGCCGGAATCGACGCGCCGCACCAGACGGTCGATGCGCAAGGTCTGCCCGGCGTGGACGATGGTGGCCTCGTTCACCGCCCGGTCCACCGCGTCGGCCTGCCATGCCCATGCGCCCTGGCCGCCCAGGATGCGCTGGGCCATCTCGGCGGCCAGGGTGGCGGACTCCGGCGCCAGGTCGAAGTCTGCCGCCAGCCGTGCCAGCCGCGTGGCGGGCCATCCGCCGCCGGAAGGGGCCGGCCCGCCGGCGCTTGCCATGGCGGCCTGCTCCAACAACTGGTGCATGGCCTCGCCCTGGCGCGATGCCGGGGTGGATACGGCCACCGCAGGAACGGCCGGGCCATCGGGCTCCGGCTTCAGCGGCGGCGACCAGGCCGGCAGTTCGGCCAGCAAGGCATGGTCCTGCGCCCGCCCATCGTTTTGCGGCAATGATGCTTCGCCGGCCGGTTCAGCCAAGACGTTCTCGTCCTCATCCTGCAGCAGGGGCGCCAGCCGGTTCCACCAACTGCCGGGCGCCGAGGACGAGGGTTGCACCGACGAGACCGCCAGGCAGTGCTTGGCCCGCGTCATGGCCACGTACAGGGTGTTGAGTTCTTCGCGCTGTCGCTCGGCCTGTTCGGCGGCCAGCATGTCCACCGCGCTGGGCGGCGGCGTGCTTTCGCTGGCGAGGAACACGAAGCGGCGCGGCAGCGGCTCTTCGCCCGGCCAGTCCACCAGCACGCCCATGGTCTCGGCCTTTTGCGGGCGGGTGTCGGTGTCCAGCAGCAGCACGCTGTGCGCTTCCAGGCCCTTGGCGCCGTGCACGGTGAGCAGGCGCACCGCCTGCGCGTCCACCCGGCCCGGCGCGCGCTGGCCGGCGCGCTTCATCGCCCGGACGAAGGCGTAGGGCGTGAGATAGCGCCCGCCGTCGATCTGCAGCGCGGCCGACAGCAGCGCGCGCAGATTGGCGAGCACGCTCGCGCGCTGGGTGGCGGGCGCGGCAGCGGCATAGCGGGCCAGCACGTCGCGGTGGGTGTAGAAGGCCTGCAGCGCGTCGTGGGGCGGCAATGCGTCGAACCAACCCTTGTACAGAGCCAAATCGGCTCCCAGCACAATAAATTCTAGGGCATGATGCTTACTTTTTAATAGCAAATCGAGCCAGCTGCATTCGAGGTTCTCCGGCTGGCGGCGCCACAGCGCCAGCCGCACGAGCGTGTCGTCGCCCACCCCGAACAGCGGCGAGCGCAGCGCGCGGGCCAGCGACAGGTCGTGACCCGGCGAGACCAGCGCATCCAGCAGCGCCACCACGTCCTGCACTTCGGGCGCCTCGGCCAGCTCGGCTTTTTCGGGCTGCACGCAGGGCAGGTGCAGGTCGCGCAGCGCGTCCTGCATGGCGGCCAGTCGGTCGCGCTTGCGGGCGAGCACCATCACCTCGCGCGGCGGCACGCCGTCGGCGATGCGCCCGGCCACCCAGCGGGCGGCCTGCGTGCATTCGCGCATGCGCAGGGTTTCCTCGGCCTCGTGCCGCGGCTGCGTGAGGCTGTCGCGCCACGCCATGGGGTCGAAGGCAGGGCCCGCGCCATCGTCGGGCGCGGTGATGGCAGGCAGGCGCAGCCGCATTCCCGGGTCGGTGGACTCGGTGGTGTGGTCGCGAAAGCCGGCGTATTCCCCCTGGCCCTGCGCGGCCTGCATGACGTGGTTGACCGCGTCGATCACGCCCGTGGCATTGCGGCGCGTGTGGTCGCAGCTCAGCAGGTCTCCGCCCAGGCCTTGGCGCACGAAGGCCTGCGCGGCCAGGAACACCTGCGGCTCGGCACGCCGAAAGCGGTAGATGCTCTGCTTGGGATCGCCCACGATGAACACGCTGGGCGCACGCCCCCCGCCCGCGCCCACATAGCCCGACAGCCAGGCGTGCAGCGCCTGCCACTGCAGCGGATTGGTGTCCTGGAATTCGTCCACGAGCAGATGCCGCACCCGCGCATCCAGTCGCTCCTGCACCCATCCGCTCAGCACCGGATCGGACAGCATGACGAGCGCCGTGCGCTCGACATCGTTCATGTCCACCCAGCCGCGATCGCGCTTGAGGGCAGCGAATGCAGCCACCAGGGCGCGCGTGAGCCGGGCCATGCGGTGGTGGTGGCCCCAAGCCTCGTGCTGGCGGCGTGCCAGGCACAGGCGCTGCAGCTCGGCCTCGGCTTCCTGCGCCGCGGCGAACTTCTCCAGGTTCTTGCTGAGCCGGTCTTCCTTGGCCACGAAGAAGGCGCGGCGCAAGCGCTCCAGGCGCTCGTGCGGGTCCTCGCACGCGAAGGCATCGACCACTGCGTCGGCCGCCTTTTGCGGGGTCTTGTTGGATTCGGCGCCCAGGGCGCTCGCGCGGCCCAGCCAGCGGGCGCGCACCGCATCGCCCTCCAGCGCGTGGGCCGGGCTGTCCAGCCCCTGCAGGTCGGGAAAGTGCGCATGGAACGGCGGGACCGAGGCGTCGATCACGCCGGCCGCGTCCGCCAGTTCGAACTCGATGCGCTTGGACAGCGCCGCGCCCAGGGCCTTGTGCGTCTGCGACCGCCCGTGCGAGGCCACTGCCGCGAGGTAGTCGGCATGCAGCGCGGAATCGTCGGCCACCTGCTGCAGGAACGGCGGCCAGACCTGGCGCACGGCCTCGGCGTCGTCCTCCAGCAGTTCGTAGTTGCCGGGCAGCCCGCGCGCGTGCAGCACCGCCAGCGGCGCCGTGCCCAGCAGCGCGGCGAACCAGCTGTGGAAGGTGCGGATCTGCACCGGCCGCCCGGATTCGAGCATCGAGCGGTACAGCGTCTGCAGCAGCGCGCGCTTTTCCAGGGCGCGATCGGGCGGGATGCCGCGGGCGACCAGTTCCCGGGCCAGGCGCTCGGGCTCGGCCTGGGCAAACTCTTCCAGCCATTCCTGCAGGCGCTGGCGCATCTCGCCCGCGGCCTTGCGCGTGAAAGTGATGGCCAGGATTTCGTGCGGCGCGCAGCCGTCCAGCAAGGCGCGCAGCATGCGGGAGACCAGCATCCAGGTCTTGCCCGCGCCCGCGCAGGCTTCCACCGCCACGCTGCGGTCCGGGTCACAGGCAATCGCATAAAACGCCTCGCGCGTGACCGGGCGGCCGTTGTGTTCGTAGGCGGCCAGCGTCATGGTGCGTTCTTCATGCCCAGAAATCCTTGCGGCACAGGCCGCGCGCAGCGCAGTGGTCGCACACGGCCCCCTCGCCCAGCGCCGGCATGGCGGCACCGGCAGCGATGCGTTCGAAGTCGTGCAGGATGCCGTCCACCAGTTGGTCGCGCAGGGCCACGATGTCGGGCTGCTCGAAGGTCCGCGTGTCGCCGCGCTCGCCCACGTTCACGTAGGCCGCGCGCAGGTGGTCGTCGTGAAGCAGCGCTGCATAGAACGCCAGCTGTGTGTCCTCGGTGCCGGCGGCCAGGCGCTTGCGGGTGACGGCTTCGTTCTCGGTCTTGTAGTCGATCACCAGCACCGTCGGCGCTTCGCCCGGCACGCCGGAGCGGACGGCATCGATGCGGTCGAGCAGCCCCACCAGTTGGAGCCGACCGAGCGACTGCGTCGAGCGCACCTCGGCCTGCCGGAAGGCAGCGCCCTGCCCTTCGTGGTCCTGCAGCCAGCGAAGGTAGCCGTCGCGAAGGGCCGGCCAGCCGGAGGCGAACGGCAGGAACTCGCCCGACGCCAGCCGCTGCGCCCGGGTGACGGCCTCGGCCGCGGCATCCATGAGCGCGCGGCGCGCCGGCAGCGCTTCCGTGGGCGCCGCCTGCAACGCCTCGTGGAAGTGCTGCAGCACGGCATGCAGCCAAGTGCCGAAATCCCGCTTGTCCACTTCGGTGCCCAGTTCGTCAGCTTTTTTCAGACCCAGTTGGTGCAGCGCGAAGAAGCGGTAGGGGCAGTGGCGCAGATCGGAATAGGCGGTGGAGGACAACTGCAGCAAGGGCAGTGCCTCGCCCGTCGGCATCGGCCGGGGCACGGGTGCGAGCGGCACTTCGCGCGCACTTCGCGGGTCGGTGCCGGCGCGGGCCTGGCCGGCAAGCTGCAGGGCCAGCACCAGCGGACTGGCCAGCAAAGGCTCGCCGCCCTCGTCGCCACTGCGCCACAGTACGTCCACGTGAGCGGTGCACAAGGCATTGCGCCAGGCCGCGCGCTGGGCGGCTTCCAGCGCCTCGCGGGTGGGCAGGCCCAGGCCCTCGCGCTGCGCCCGGGTCCAGGCGCCGGGGGGCTCGGGAGCGGGCTGCAGGCGCTTTTCGTCGCAGCCGGGCACCACCAGCGTGGCGAACGGGCGGGCCAGTATCTGCGGCAGCGGCACGACGAACACCGAGGCGCTGCCGTCGTGGCCGGGCCGGTAGCGTGCGGCTTCCAGCACCTCGTTCACCCAGCGGGTGAACTCGGCCAGCGCCATGGGCCTCCCGGCGCTCGCCAGCCCCTCCAGATCGGAGGGCAACCCGTCCTGCAGCCGCAGCTCCGCCAGCACGCGCTCGCCCGCGGCGTCGGCCTGCAGCGCCTCCCATTGCCCTGTTGCCTGCAGCAGTTCGCGCAGTGCGTCCAGCCATGCTGCCACCGGCCTCGCGGCCTGCCAGGGCGTGCGCCAAGCCTGTACCTGCGCGATGAGCGCTTGCACTGCAGCCGCTGCAGGCGGCATGGCATCGCTGCGTTCCTCGATGGCCGTCCAGTGGCCGGTGCCGGCCCTGCGCAGCCACTTCTCGGCCGCGCCCACCGCCTGCGGGCTGACGGCCGGCACGTGTTTGAGCCAGTCCAGCACCGCGTCGGCGGAGGCGTTCCAGGCACAGGCCCGCAGCGCCACCATGGCATGGGACGCCGCGCGCGTGGTGGACAAGGTCCAGCCGTTCTCGTCGTGCACGGCCACCCCGCGGCCCTGCAGCAGCGCGCTGATGCGGCGCGTCAAGGCCCGGTCGATCGCGGCCAGGGCCAGCGGCGCGTGGCCCTGCGCCAGGCGGTGCAGCACGCACGCCGCCGCGCGCTGGGCTTCGTCCTCGGCATCGGCGGCCTCGTGCAGGAACACCTCGCCGAGCGCGGGCAGCGCCGTTTCAGGCGGCTCACCGAGCGGCAGGGACAGCGCGCGGTCGCCCCACCGGGAGCAGAGCGTCTTGGCCAGCGGATCGGCCTGGAAGCCGCCAAGCACCACCAGCGCATCCACGGCCGATTGCGTGCCCGGATCGAACAGCACGTCCGTTGCGTGGCGGGACGCCAGCACCCATTCGAGGGCGATGCGCGCCACCGCCGCCTCGTAGCGCAGTGCCGCGCCATCGCCTGCGGGGGGCATCGATTCGCGCGCACCCACCGCCCACTCGTCGCGCTCGGACGGCGGCACGGCGCAGACGACGCTGGCCAGTTGCGCCGCCGCCTCCAGCAGCGGCGCGGCCAGCACGTCGCGCTGCTCGGTCAGGCCGACCCGGTCGAGCAACGCGCGCGCCGTGAGGGTGTCGCGCCCCATGTCGTGCGAGAGGTCATCGCCTTCCGGCACGAACGGGGCGATGCGGGAGGCCCAGTTCCGGGTGGTCTCGAAACGCGGCGCGAAGCCGTCGGGCACGCGGCGCGCCCATTCGCGCTGCGCCTCGGCCATGAGCTGGGCGTACGGCACCAGCACCACGGTGGCCGCAGGGTGTGCGCCGGTGCGCCGGATGTGGGCCTGCACCCGGTCCAGCACCGGGCCCCAAACGCTGCCGGGCGCATCGTTTTTCGCTATGACTGTCATAGCGGTGGAGGCCGCGGCCACACCGTGGGGCGGGAAATATCTTTCTGTCACAATCCCCTGACTTTATCCGGACCCGCCCACCTCAACTTGCTCCACAAAGGAATGTGCCATGGCAAGCGAACTCATCAAACACCTTTCCGACGCCAGTTTTGAAACCGATGTGCTGCAACCGGGCACCACGGTGCTGGTGGATTACTGGGCCGAATGGTGCGGCCCCTGCAAAATGATCGCGCCCATCCTGGACGAAGTCGCAAACACCTACAAAGACAAGCTGACCGTCGCCAAGATGAATGTGGACGAGAACCGCGAAGTGCCTGCCAAGTTCGGCATCCGCGGCATCCCGACCCTCATGCTGTTCAAGGACGGCCAGTTGGCCGCCACCAAGGTCGGCGCGATGAGCAAGACGCAGCTCACCGCGTTCATCGACCAGCAACTGGCCTGATTGGTGACGGTCGGGGCTGGCGTGGGCGGCGGCCTCGTCCGCAGCGCGCCATCCCGCGTGCCCGCATTGTTCGATGGCAGCAATCTTGCTGCACGTGCCTTGGCAAACCGGTTTTTTTTCCTGTCATAATCGCCGCAGATCATCGCGTCCGCATGCACTAGCGGCCGGTTCCAGATCCCCAGGCCATCCGAGGTCCGCAAACAGCGGCAGCCCGGCTCCCGGCCTCCCCCCTGATTCAAATCCGCTCCGTTCAGGAGTCACCCCATGCATTTAAACGAACTCAAGGCACTGCACGTGTCCGAAGTGCTCAAGCAGGCCGAAGAGCTGGAGATCGAGAACACCGGGCGCATGCGCAAGCAGGAGCTGATGTTCGCGATCATCAAAAAGCGCGCGAAGGCCGGTGAGCAGGTCTTCGCCGACGGTGTGCTGGAAATCCTGCCGGATGGCTTCGGCTTCCTGCGCAGCCCCGACACGAGCTACACCGCCAGCACCGACGACATTTACATCTCGCCCAGCCAGGTCCGGCGCTTCAATCTGCACACCGGCGACATGATCGAAGGCGAAGTGCGCACCCCCAAGGACGGGGAACGCTACTTTGCGCTGACCAAGCTCGATGCGGTCAACGGCGGCCCGCCGGAGCAGAACAAGCACAAGGTCATGTTCGAGAACCTGACGCCGCTGTTCCCCAAGGAGCAAATGAAGCTCGAGCGGGATATGAAGGGCGAAGAGAACATCACCGGCCGCATCATCGACATCATCGCCCCCATCGGCCGCGGCCAGCGCGCACTGATCGTCGCACCGCCCAAGAGCGGCAAGACGATGATGATGCAGCACATCGCGCACGCCATCACCGCCAACAACCCCGACGTTCACCTCATGGTCCTGCTCGTTGACGAGCGCCCCGAGGAAGTGACCGAAATGCAGCGCACCGTGAAGGGCGAAATCATCGCCTCCACCTTCGACGAGCCTGCAGCACGCCACGTGCACGTGGCCGAGATGGTGATCGAGCGGGCCAAACGCCTGGTCGAATTGAAGAAGGACGTGGTGATCCTGCTGGACTCCATCACGCGCCTGGCCCGTGCCTACAACAACGTCGTGCCCTCCTCCGGCAAGGTGCTGTCGGGCGGCGTGGATGCCGCTGCGCTGCAGCGCCCCAAGCGCTTCTTCGGCGCGGCTCGCAAGGTGGAAGAAGGCGGTTCGCTGACCATCATCGCCACGGCGCTGGTCGATACCGGCAGCCGCATGGACGAAGTGATCTTCGAAGAATTCAAGGGCACGGGCAACAGCGAAATCCACCTGAACCGCCGCCTGTACGAAAAGCGCGTGTTCCCGGCCATCGAGCTCAACAAGAGCGGCACCCGCCGCGAAGAGCTGCTGCTGCCGCCCGAGATCCTGCAAAAGACCCGCATCCTGCGCCAGTTCATGTACAACATGGACGAGATCGAGTCGATGGAACTCATGATCAAGAACATGAAGGCGACGAAGACCAATGTGGACTTCTTCGACATGATGCGCCGCGGCGGCTGATTTTTGCCGTCCGCATGGGGTGGCTTGCGCCGCTCCCCTGCACACCCAAAAGCCCCGCAGGCCATCCGGCCTGCGGGGCTCTTTGCTGCAGGCCGCAACCTCCCCGCTCAAGTACAGGACCACGCGGCGATGGACGATCCCAGCGCAGGTGCAGGCAGCTCCCAGCGCATCGGCATGCCTTCGATGGACAGCGGCGCCAGCAAACGCCTGGCCGGCCCCCAGGCAGTGGCTTCGATCTCCGGAGACTGGTCTTGCAAAAACTCGGTCAACAGCGGCTCCCGGTCCAGCGACGACGGCGCCTGTGCCAGCCAGTGGGCGGTTCGCGCCAGCGACGCCCGCACCTCGCAGCCCCGGCCGGTCTGCCGGCGGTGCGCCAGCGCCTTCAGGGCCGCGGCCGCCATCAGGTAGCCGGTGGCATGGTCGATGGCCTGCACGGGCAGTGGCACCGGCACCTGCCGCCCGGTCCGGCGCATGCCTTCCTCGGCAATGCCGGTGCTCATCTGAATGAGGCTGTCGAAGCCCCGGCGTCCGCGCCACGGACCGCTCCACCCATAGGCGTCGAGCGAGACGTCGATCAATCCGGGATGGACCGTGCGCCGCCATGAAACGCCCAGTCCCAGCCGCTCCAGGGCTTCCGGCCGCAGCCCGTGTACCAACACGTCGGCCTGGCGCAGCAAATGCTCGAACACCGCGCGGTCGGCGGCCTGCCGAAGGTCCAGGCGCGCGCAGCGCTTGCCCAGAACCACCTCGGGCACGGTGCCGGGCTCTTCCCAGCCCGGCGGGTCGATGCGCAGGACCTCGGCGCCAAAGCCGGCGAGGAAACGCGTCGCCACCGGCCCCGCCAGGATGCGGGTGAGGTCCAGCACACGCACGCCATGCAGCGGGCGCTGCGCCGTTCCCACCCAGGAGCGCTCAGGCCCCTCCGCGCCAAAGGCCATGTGGAGCAACGGTTCCGCCTGGACAGCCTCTCCCTGCGGATGGGACGACCATTCGTCCAGGCTTCGCATGGCTGCGGCACAACCGCCCTGCTCCACGATGGCGGACTCCAGATCGCTCGCACGCCAGCGAGCGACCGCCTGGGCTGCCGACTCGCGGTCCGTCACCCCGCCGAGCACGGCCATCGCTGCGGCACGGTGGTGCGGCGCATTGGTGTGCAAGCGGATCCATCCATCCGCAGCTTGGTAGTCGCCTGCGACGGTATCCCACAGCGGTGCCAGGGCCCAGCCGATCGGACGCAACGATCCACCGAACCAGAAGGACGCCAGCCGCCGGTCCACCCGAACCTGCGGCACCAGTGCGCGGGAAGGTGCCGCGACCTCCGCCAATGCGAGACCGGCCACCGCCATCGAGGCACTGGCCAGGTCGGTCACGGGAAAGACCGATGGCAATTGCCCAGCGCCCGTGAAAGACAGCGCATCCATCGGATCCGTTGTGCCGCCCAAGCCCTTCCACAGCGTGCGCGCGAAATGGGTGAATGACGCAGAAGGGGGCAAAGGAGCGGAGGAATGGGTGGACATGGCAGGCCTCAAAAACGATGCATCAGCCTAGATCAACCCATTAAATTGTCAATATTGATTTATATTTTCAACATCAATCTATTTCTACCGGGGAGCCGTGATGCCCGCCTATCTGTCCGCCCCTGACGCTGCCGCCCGCCTTGGTGTTTCCCGACAGACGCTCTACGCCTATGTGAGCCGGGGCCTGCTGCCAGCCCACGCGGGCGACAGCACCCGTGAAAGCCGATACCTGCAGCAGGATGTGGAAAGGCTCGCAGGTCAGCGCACGCGGGGTCGTAAGCCGAAGGAGGTGGTCAAGGCGGCGCTGGACTGGGGCTTGCCGGTGCTGGAGTCCTCCATCACATTGATCGAGGATGGGCAGCTTTACTACCGTGGAGAAAACGCCATCCCGCTGGCCGCCGCGTGCACCGTGGAAGATCTCGCAGGCCGACTGTGGCGCTGCCCCACCGAATCGGCTTTCGGGCCCGACACGCCTGCGTTGCCCCGGGCCATGGCGGCATTGCAGCCCTGCCTGGCCGGGCTCCGACCCGAAGAAACGCTGCTACCGCTCTTTACCGCGGGCAGCGAGGACGCCAGCACCGCTGTGTGGCAGACGTCGCCAGAGCGGCTGGCGCAAGGATGCGGTGCGCTGGTGCGGCTGCTGGCCGCGTGCCTGCTGGGCACGGCACCCCTAACGGCCCCCATCCATCGACAATGCGCCGCGGCATGGGGGCTGGACCACCACGGGGCGGACCTCGTGCGCCAGGCGCTCGTGCTTTGCGCCGACCACGAACTCAACGCTTCCAGCTTCACCGCCCGGTGTGTGGCCTCCACCGGCGCGAGCTTGCGGGCCGCGGTGATCGGCGGTCTGGCCGCGCTCACGGGCGGCAAGCACGGCGGCACCACCGCACGCGTGGAAGCCCTCTGGGACGAGTTGAACAACGCCGCGCCGGAGCAACGCCTGCGCCAGCGCCTGGCACGGGGAGAGGACCTGCCAGGCTTCGGCCACCACCTCTATCCGCAAGGGGATGTGCGCGCCGAATGCCTGCTGCGCCCTCTGCTGCCGCACAACGAACGCTTGCAGCGCTGGATCGCGGAGGCCCAGGCCTTGACCGGCCAACGGCCTTCGATCGATTTGGCGCTGGTCGCCCTTCGACGCCATCTGGCGCTTCCGGAAGGAGCGGCCTTCGGCCTGTTCGCCCTGGGGCGATCCATCGGCTGGGTGGCCCATGCGCTGGAGCAACGCGACAGCGGACAGCTCATCCGGCCGCGCGCTGCGTACAACGGACCGCGGCCCGCTCAGCCCACGGAGAATCGCCGCTCCAACGCGCTGTAGCCCAGGCCCACGCCCTTGTGCACGCGAATCTGCACGGGGATGCGTTCCTTGAGGGCCTCCACGTGGCTGATGATGCCGATGGTCTTTCCGCTGGCGTTGAGGGTGTCGAGCGCATCCAGGGCGGTTTCCAACGTTTCGCCATCCAGCGTGCCGAATCCCTCGTCGAGAAAGAGCGAGTCGATGCTGGCCTTGTGGCTCACCAGGTCGGAAAGCGCCAGCGCCAACGCCAGGCTCACCAGAAAGCTCTCGCCGCCCGACAGGGTGCGGGTGTCGCGCGCCACATCGGCCTGCCAGGTGTCGATCACCTCCAGCTCCAGTTCGCCCACCGAGCGGCGGCCCAGCCGGTAGCGCCCGTGCAGCCGTCCCAGTTGGCGATTCGCCAGATGCACCAGGTGGTCCAGGGTGAGGCCCTGCGCGAACTTCCGGTATTTAGCGCCGTCTGCAGAGCCGATCAGGCCATTGAGGTGCTGCCACAGATCGTGGTCGGCCTCCTGGGCCTGGATCTGTGCCAACAGCGCCTGCAGGCCATCGCGGCGCTGCGCGTCGTCTTGCAGCCGGCTCGCGATGGCGCCCTGCTGCTGCTGCGTCAAGGTGAATTCGGCCTCCCACTGCGCCATCAGCGCGGCCAGATCCTCTGAACTCCGTTCGGTGAGCGGCTGGGATTGCAACTCCGCCAAGGCCGCATTGGCGGCGGCCTGCAGGGCGTTCGCCTCGGCCAGCGCCTGCTGCCGCTGCGCCAGCCGTGCGCGCAGCGCTTCGCGCTCAGGCTCGCCCATGCCTGCCGCGTGAAAAGCGGTTTCATCGGCGAAAGGGCTGAGCGACAGCGCCTGCACCCAATCCTGCTTGGCCCGGACCTGGGCCGCCTGCACCTCGGCATGCCGGCGCTGCAAGGACTCCAGCATGCCTTGCAGCGTGGCCAGCTCGTTCTCTGCCGCACGCCAGAGCGCCTCGGCTTGTTCGACCGCCTGCACCAAGTCTTCGCACCCGGATTCGGGCTCTTCCCGCAGCAGGGCATCGACTTCGGCCCCCGTGCCAGGCGCTCCCACGGCCGCCCAACGCAGGGCGGCCTCCCCCGCCATGTCGGCCACCTGCTTCAATGCCGATTCACTGGCCGTCAATGCCTGAAGGCGCGCTTGCGCCGCCTGCCATGCGCGATGTTCTTGCGCACGCTGTTGCAGCCAGTCCGCCCCATCGCTGGGCAGCGTGTAGCCCAACGTTTGCAATTGGTCCGCCAACGCCGCTTCGGCCTCGGCGTGCTGGCTCTGCTGCTGTTGGAGGTGCCGCGCCAACTCATCCGCCCGCTCTCGGGCCGCCTGCAGATCCTTGTCCGACAGGGCCCGCTGCTGCAGGGCCGCGCGTTCGGCCTGTTCGGCCTGTTGCAGTGCGGACAGCGTCTCATCGAGCCGCGTTCGTGCCTGGGCGATCTCCACCCATTGCTGTTGCGCGGCTTCCAGCGCTGCCGCGTGCCGGGCCTGGGCGTCGGCGATGGCCTGGGCGTCCACGGCATCCACCGGCCAATCGCTGGCCGCGCAGCACGCCTGCCACTGCGTCAGCCACTGTGCCAAGGCCTGCTCTCCCTCGGCGATCTGCTGCGCCGTCTGATCGCTCTGCGCCTGCAGCGCGGCCAGGCGGGAGCGCCGCGCCTGCCCTTGCTCGGTCACCTCGTCGCGCTGTGCGCGCAGCGTCTCCAGTGCGGATTGGGTCGCGGAAACGTCCAGCGCCTCGTAGTCTTCGATCGCGGGATGGGTGGTCGATCCGCACAGCGGACAGGCCTCGCCCGGCTGCAAATGGCTGCGATGCGCCTCCAGGGCCTGAATGCGCTGCTCTTGCGCCAGCAGCTTTTCCTGGTCCTGCACTTGCCGATGCAGGCTGGCATAGCGATCGCGCAGCGACTGCACGGCCTGCGCTTCGTCCGCCTCCTGCCGCTGCCGCTCCGTTTGGGCCGCCAGCCATTGCGACTGGCGCGATTGGGCTTGCCGCCATGCGCTCAGGCTCTGGCCCAGGCGCTCCCAGGCATGGCTGCGCTCCAGCAGTTGCAACGGGGCATTGCGCCATGCGGATTCTTCACGCCCCATCGTCAGGCGCTCATGGACCTGGCGCGCTGCCACGGCCGCCTGTTGCGCCTGGTTCAAGGCCGCAGCGGCACGTTGGCAGGCCTGTTCATGGCCGGCGCGTTTTAACTCCAGGGCCTGACACTCACTGCCTTGTTTTTCCTGACGCATCCGGGCTTCGGCCATCGCCTGCAGCCGGTGCGCACGGGCGCCGAATTGCTCGCGCCATCCGCTCAACCATTCCCCCAGTTGGGCGTGCTGGGGCACTGCTGCGAGTTCTTGGGACAGCGTCTCGCGGGCCTGCACAACATCCTGCCATTCGTTTTTGCGCAACCGGGCCAGGCGCTGGCTGTTGCGTTGCACCTGGCGAAGCGCTCGGGCGCAGCGATCCACCGCCTGACCATGCCGCACCTGCGCGTCATCCCGTTGCCGAACCACGGCCACCGCATCGTGCCGCGCGGCCTGCCATGCGGCATGGACCGGCTGCAACCGCGCAGCGGGCTCGCTGGCGGCAAGGCGCAGGCTTTCCTCGGCACCGGCATCCCATTCGGCCTGGGCTTGCTCCCGATGTCGCACCGCCTCGTCACGCCGCATCTGGGCACGGTCCTTGTCCGCCAGCCACTGGCGCTCGCGGGCGGCGGCCTCTCGCTGCGCCTGCAGTGCCCGCGCATGCAAGGCTAGGCGGCCAGCTTCATCCACCAGCGTGGCGCGCGTGGCCTCGTCCAGCAACTCCACGCCACCGGCACGGGCCCGTAGTTGCTCCAGCACCGCGCGCGCGTCCCGCGCACTCTCGAACACCCGCTGCGAAATCTGCCCGTAGATATCGGTCCCCGTCAACTCCTCCAGCAACTCCGCACGCTTGCCAGCGCTGGCTTCGAGGAAGGCCGCAAAGCCGCTCTGCGCGAGCAGCATGGACCGGGTGAAACGCTCGAAATTGAGCCCGGTGAGCACTTCCGTCTGGCGCAGCTTGTCCTGCACCCTGGTGGTCAAGATTTCGCCTTCGCGTTCGCCGCGGACCTGGGCCACCAATTCCACCTGCACTTGCTGCAAGGCCCCGTCGGGCTTGCCGTGTGCCCTGCGCTGGCTCCAAAACGACCGGTAGCGGGCGCCGCGAACTTCAAACTCCACTTCCGCCAGGCATTCCGCGGTGTGCCGAGTCATGACCTCGTTGCCCCCTTGGGACACGCCAGCGATCCGCGGCGTTTGGTGGTAAAGCGCCAGGCAGATCGCATCGAGGATGGTGGTCTTGCCCGCCCCGGTGGGGCCCGTGATGGCGAACAGGCCGTTGCCGGCAAAGGGTGCCGTGGTGAAGTCGATGCGCCATTCGCCTTTGAGCGAATTCAGGTTTTTGAGGCGCAGGCTCAGGATTCTCATGGCGCGGGCCTTTCCTGCAGGTCGGCCAGGACGGTCCGATACAGCGCCGAAAGCCGCTCCTCCAGTGCCGGCTCGAGCGATTGGACCGCCAGCCGGCGGGCAAAGACTTCTGCGGGGCCCAGTTCATCGAGGGTTTCTCCCGCAGCGGCATCCAGCACGGTGGGAAGCACATTGCGGGCCCTGCGCACACGCAGGATCTGGATCGGCAGGCCTTCCGCCATCTGGGCCACGCGCACCTGCAGATCGGCAAGGTAGTCGTCATGGGCCACTTCCACCTCGACCCACACCGGCAACGAATCGCTTCCACGGCTGGCAGCTTCGGCAAATGCCGTCGGCAGTTCCGCCAGGCGGCCGCGCACGCTGGCCAGCGGCTGAAAACAGGGGACCGGCAGCGGCGTCACGGACTTCAGGCCCGCCAGGTCGAAATCGACCAGCAGCACCTCCTTGCGCTGGCGTGCCTCGTCGAAGCTCAGCGGTATCGGCGATCCGCTGTAGCGCACATGCTCCAGCCCTCCGACCTTTTGCGGCTGGTGAATGTGGCCCAGCGCGATGTAGTCGGCTGGTGGAAACGCGTTGGTGGGAAAGGCTTCCAGCGTGCCCACATAGATTTCGCGCACCGATTCGCTGGCGCTGGCGCCAACGGTGGTGAGGTGCCCCGTCGCCACGATGGGCAAGCCGCCCAGCGCGGCGCTGCGCTCGACGGCCAGGGCATGCAAGGCCTGGTAATGGGCACGGATGGATGCCTGCAACGCCAACTGTTTGTCGGCCGCGCTTTGCCCGGGCTGGCTCAGCAGCAGGTCCCGCGGGCGCAAGAACGGCACGGCGCACAGCACCGCTCCCGGCACGCCAGCGCGGGTATGAAGCACCAGCACCTGGTCTTCGGGCCGCTCCGCCATGCCCGGCACCACCCGGGTATTGAGATGCGCGAGCAAGCTGCGGCTTTCGCCGAGCACGGAAACGGAGTCATGGTTGCCGCCCAGCACGACGAATTGCGCCCCGGCGTCGCGCAACGCCAGCACGCAGCGGTTGTACAGTTCGCGCGCATAGCTCGGAGGGGCTCCGGTATCGAAGACGTCGCCTGCCACGATCACGGCGTCCACCGCCTGCGCGCGGACCTGCTGCGCCAGCCAGTCGATGAAAGCCAGGTGTTCGGCCTGTCGTGTCTGGCCCATGAAGTGTTGGCCCAGATGCCAGTCGGAGGTATGCAGGAGGCGCAATTCGTGGCTTTTGGAGAAGTTCTGGAGTGGCAATGGTCTCACTTTGGCGGGCCTATGCAATAATCGAAGGCTAATTTCCGCGGAAAGTGCGACGCAATGGGTGCGGCGTGGCTACCGCAGCAGCCCCTGAAAGGACCATGCCATGAAAGAAGGCATTCACCCCAATTACCGCGAAGTGTTGTTCGTGGACCTGTCCAACGGTTTCAAGTTCGTGACCCGCTCCTGCGTGAACACGAAGGAAATGGGCAAGACCGATGACGGACGCGAACTGCCTTTGTTCAAGCTGGACACCTCCAGCGAATCGCATCCCTTCTACACCGGTACGCAAAAGTCCGTGGACAACATGGGCGGCCGCGTGGAGAAGTTCCGCAACCGCTTCGGCAAGACGACCGCAGCGAAGTAATCGGCGGACAACGATGTGTGCAGGCCCTGGCCTGCGGTGCCGCAAGGCAGCCGGCCTGCTACCGCAGGCCGACAACACCGTTTGAAGAAAGGCAGCCCGGCTCGACCGCGCTGCCTTTTTCTTTGTCTTTTTGCCCGTATTCTCGGGCGTCCTTTTCCGCCACCAGAACGAGCCGAGTGATCCACCCCACCCCTGCCATCGTCACCCAAGGCGCAGTCCGCCCGCTGCCGCGCTGGGCGCTCTTGCTGCTGTGCCTGGCGTATGTGGTGCCCGGGTTCGTCATGCGAGACCCCTGGAAGAACGCCGACGTCACCGCGTTCGGCTACATGCTGGAGCTGGCGCACGGCACAACGGCATGGCTGTCCCCTTCGCTGGCCGGAATGCCCCCCGAAACGGAAGGCCTGCTGCCGTACTGGCTGGGGGCGCTGGCCCTGCAGATCGCTCCCTCCTGGCTCTCACAGGAAATGGCGGCGCGGCTGCCTTTCATTGCCCTGCTGGCGGCCACCCTCGTGGCCACCTGGTACGGCGTTTACTACCTGGCAAAAAGTCCGGGGGCCCAGCCGGTGGCTTTTGCATTCGGCGGCGAGGCCCTGCCCGCCGACTACGCCCGCGCCATGGCCGACGGCGGTTTGCTGGCCCTGCTGGCGTGCCTGGGACTGGCGCAACTGTCGCACGAGATCACCAGCTATCTCACCCAACTGGCCTGCACCGCCCTGCTGTTCTTTGCAGCATCGGCCCTGCCCTATCGCACCGCAATGCCCACGGCGGCCGCCGCGCTCGGGCTGATCGGACTGGTGTTGAGCGGGGCGCCCACCATGGCCGCCCTGCTCGGCGCGGGCAGCGCCTTGCTGGTGCTGCGCACAGCCGACCACGAACCACGTTCGAGCCGCACCTGGGCGCTGGCCTTGCTGGGCCTGACGGTGGTGGCCGCCTTGCTGGCCTGGAAGCTGAACCTCTGGCGCTGGCGCATCGTGGGCAGCGCAGAGGGCGCGAAGGACTGGCAAAGCCTGCTGCGCCTGCTGACCTGGTTCGCGTGGCCGGCCTGGCCGTTGGCGTTGTGGACCCTGTGGCGCTGGCGCCACCAGATCACCAGCCGCGCCATGCACCGCCATCTGTTGCTGCCTTTGTGGTTCACCGTGGTCACGCTGGGCGCCACCATCACCACCCAGCCCGCCGACCGCGCCTTGCTGCTGGGGCTGCCGGCCCTCGCGGCGTTGGCGGCGTTCGCGCTGCCCACACTGCGCCGCGCCATCGCGTCGCTGATCGACTGGTTCACTTTGCTTTTCTTCAGTGCCTCCGCCATCACGATCTGGGTGATCTGGCTGTCGCTGCAGACGGGCGTGCCGTCCAAACCGGCGGCCAACGTGGCCCGGCTGGCCCCGGCGTTCGTGCCGCACTTTTCGGCCGTCGCTTTCACGCTCGCGCTCATTGCCACCGCTGCATGGTGTGCGCTGGTGTGGTGGCGCGCCTCGCGCGACCGGGCCGTGATCTGGAAGAGCCTGGTGCTGCCTGCCAGCGGTGCCACGCTGGGCTGGCTGCTGCTCATGACGCTGTGGCTGCCACTGCTCGACTATGGCCGCAGCTATCGCCCGCAGATCAACAACCTGATGGCCGTGCTGGGCCCGCAGCCGGGCTGCATCATCACCCATGGCCTGAGCCGCGCCCAGGTGGCGGCGCTCCAGTACCACGGCGGGCTCTCGCTGCAGCCGACCGACGGCCGCCGGCTGCCGGCCACGTCCGATTGCCAGTGGCTGGTGGCCGATAGCGAAGCCCAGCCACCCGGCGGCGATATCGCCTCGCCGCCAGAGTGGTCGCGAGTGACGCAGCTCCCTCGGCCCACCGACAAGAACGACCAACTGTTGGTGCTGCGGCGCGCGGCCACGCTGCGGTAATGTCCGAACGCGCCACCATCGCGCGGCATGCCGGCACCGTGCTGGCCGGGCAGCTGGCGGTCATGGCGTTCGGCGTCACGGACACCATCGTGGCCGGCCGGCATTCCGCCGCCGCCCTGGCGGCCCTGTCGATCGGGTCGGCGATCTACGTCAGCATCTATGTGGCGCTCATGGGCGCGCTGCAGGCCCTCCTGCCGGTCTGGGCCGAGCAGCGCGGAGCGGGAGAACGGGAAGGCATCGGCCGAACGGTGCGGCAGGCGCTGTACCTGTGCGCCATCGCCTGCGCGATGGGCATTGTGGTGCTGGTGTCGCCCGGCGCCATCCTGCGGTGGACCCAGGTGCCCGAAGCGCTGCGCGCCGTGGTGGGCAGCTACCTGGGCGTGCTGGCGCTGGCACTCCCCCCGGCCCTTCTGTTCCGTATCTACAGCACGCTCAATCAGGCGCTGGGACGCCCCCAGCTGGTCACCTGGCTGCAGGTGGGCTCGCTGCTGGTCAAGATTCCCTTGTCGATCTGGTTCACCTTCGGCGGTGCCGGGCTTGCAGCGCAGGGCGCAGTGGGCTGCGCTTGGGCCACCCTGGTGGTCAACTACGCGTTGCTCGTTGTGGCGGCTTGGCTGCTGAACACCCAGCCGCTGTACATGCCGCTCGACCTGTGGCGGCGGCTGGAAAAACCGGACTGGGCGCAGATCGGCCGCTTCGCCCAATTGGGCGTCCCGGCGGGGCTGGCCATTTTGGTGGAGGTGACGTCGTTCACGCTGATGGCGCTCTTCATCGCCCGGCAAGGCAACATCGCGGCGGCGGCGCACCAGATCGCGTCCAACCTCACCGCCGTGCTGTACATGGTGCCGTTGTCGTTGTCCATTGCCACCAGCGCACGGGTGAGCTTCTGGCGCGGGTCGGGCGACGAATCCCGCGCCCGTGCGGCAGCCTGGATGGGTTTTCGCCTCTCTGCCGGGATAAGTATTGCCTTGGCAGCTATGCTTTTCATAGCAAAAGGGCATATCGCACCGTTCTACACGTCTTCGGCCCAAGTCGCCTGGCTCACAGCCTCGCTGCTGGTCTGGGTATCGATCTATCACGTCGCCGATGCGCTGCAAACGGTCTGCGTTTTCATCCTGCGCTGCTACCGCATCACGCTCGCGCCGCTGGTCGTCTATTGCGTGCTGCTGTGGGGCGGCGGACTGACCGGCGGTTACCTGCTGGCCTACGAAGGTGCCCTGGGATGGGAGGCACTTCGATCACCGTCGGCATTCTGGGGGGCCAGTGCCGCGGCCCTCATCACGACCGCCATGGTGTTCGTCACGATGCTGGCCAGGGCGCTCAGGCCTGGGCAACCGCTCCCGCCTCCAGCACAGTGACCGGGCGACGGCTCTGCACCCGGCCCGCAGGAAAGGTGACGGAAAAGACCGAGCCCTTCCCTACCGTGCTCGAAATGTCGAGCGATGCCGAATGGCGCTGCAGGACATGCTTGACGATGGCCAGCCCCAGGCCCGTGCCCCCGGTCTCGCGCGAGCGGCTGCGGTCCACGCGGTAAAAGCGCTCCGTCAAACGGGGCAGATGCACCGCCTCGATCCCCGGACCCGTGTCGCGCACCGTAAAGCGTGCGCTGCCATCCTCCAGCGTCAGCCATTCGACGGTGATGGAGCCGCCGGCAGGGGTGTACCGGACCGCGTTGCCGATGAGGTTGGACAAAGCGCTCTGCAACTCGGCCGGCACCCCACCCAGCTGGCCTGCCGCGCGCATGGTTTCCAGCAAAGGAAACTGGATCGTGTGCGGCCGGGGCTGGTTCTGGGTGAGCAAGGCGGACAGGCCGCGGGCCTCGTCCTCACAGCGACGCAGCAGCACCTCCACCGGTGTCCATTCGGTGATGCCGGGTAACGGGCTCCCTTCCAGCCGCGACAGGGTCAGCAGGTCCTGCACCACGCTTTGCATGCGTGCTGCCTGCTGAGACATCATGCCCAGGTAGCGTGAACGCTCTTCGGTGGAGAGCGGCAGCGTTTGCAGCGTCTCGACAAAGCCGGTCAAGACGGTGAGGGGGGTTCGGATCTCATGCGACACGTTGGCGACGAAATCCCGGCGCATGGCTTCCGCCTGCTCGAGCGCCGTCACGTCGCGCGACAGCAGCAGTTTGCGCCCGTCGCCATAGGGGTGGAGGTGCACCGAGATGCGCACCGGCCGGGAGGCCGTGCTGTCGCGGCCTTGCAGCACGACATCGTGTGAAAAATCCTGGCTGGAATAGTAGGCGCTGAAGTCCGGATCGCGCACCAGGTTGCCGATGGATTGCATGACGTCGCGCTGCGCGTCGAACCCGAACTGGCTGGCGGCGATGTGATTGCACCATTCGATGCGCCCCTCACCGTCCAGCAGCACCACGCCGTTGGGCGTGGCCTGGAGCGCCGCCAGAATTTCCTGCAGCCGTGCGTCGCTTGCGGCCACTTCCGCCTGGCTTTGGCGCAGCAGCCGCCGCGCGCGATCGGCCGCCTCGCCCCACAGGCCACGCAGGCTGGGCGCTCGGGCCAGGTCACCTTCCCGCAGCCACGCCACAACGCGCGCGCCGCGCAACAAATCCCAGATGAACCACACCCAGGCTGCCAACGCCGCCGCCAGCATCGCCCCCCACGGTCCGCCCTGCCACCATCCCACAGCCAGACCCGCCAACTGAAAGGAGAAAAAGAAGAAAAAGCGCCAAGCCATGTCGTGCAGTACGGGTCAGAGGGCGCGGCGCGCACGGCGCCGCAAAGCGAACGTCAAGCCCGCATCAGTGCCGGAGGCTGTGCCGTGAGGCGATACCCCGCGCCGCGCACCGTTTCCACCATGGCACCGGCCACGCCCAGGGCCTCCCGCAGGCGCTTGACGTGCACATCGACGGTACGCTCTTCAATGAAGACGTGGTCGCCCCACACCTTGTCCAGCAACTGGGCGCGGCTGTGAACGCGCTCGGGGTGCTTCATCAGGTAGTGCAGCAGCTTGAACTCGGTCGGGCCGATCTTGAGTTGCTGCCCCTGGAAGGTCACGCGGTAGGTGGCGGCGTCCAGCGTCAATTCGCCGATGGTCACGCTGTCGCTGACCTGTTCGGGCGCACGGCGACGCAGCACGGCGCGAATGCGCGCCAGCAGCTCCTGCGTGGAAAACGGCTTGGTGATGTAGTCGTCGGCACCGGCATCCAGGCCGGCGACCTTGTCCGGCTCATCGCCGCGCGCCGTCAGCATGAGGATGGGGATGGGCTTGGTGCGCGCATCGGCGCGCCACTTGCGGGCGAGCGTGAGGCCGCTCTGGCCCGGAAGCATCCAGTCCAGCAGGATCACGTCGGGCAGCACCGCATCCAGTTCGCGCTGAGCGGATTCGCCGTCTTCCGACCAAATGGGCTGAAAACCGTTGTGCCGCAGGTTGACCGCAATCAGTTCGGCGATTGCGGGTTCGTCCTCGACGATGAGTACACGGGGAAGTCTCTTCATGGCTATGCACCGCCTTTCAAAGCACGGCGGACTCGATCTGGTCCAGCGCAGTATGGCGCACGTCCTTGCCTTTGACGAGGTAGATGATCAGTTCGGCAACGTTCTTGGAATGGTCACCGATGCGTTCGATCGCCTTGGCGAGGAAGAGCAGGTCCAGACTGGCCGAAATGGTGCGCGGGTCTTCCATCATGTACGTGATGAGCTTGCGCACGAAACCATCGAACTCCTTGTCGATGAGGTCGTCCTCCTTGAGGATCGCCACGGCCGCCTTGGTGTCCAGGCGGGCAAAGGCATCCAGCGTCTTGCGCAGCAGGCCGGAGGCCAGATCCGCCGCCACCCGCAGATCGCTGGTGGGCAGCAGCCGGGCAGAGCCGCTTTCGATGATGGATTTCACCATGCGCGCCATCTTGTTGGCCTCGTCGCCCATGCGCTCGAGATTGGCAGTGGCCTTGGAGAACGCGATCAGCAGGCGCAGGTCACGCGCGGTCGGCTGGCGGCGCGCGATGATGGACGACAGCTCGTGGTCGATCTCCACTTCCATCGCGTTCACGCGGTGCTCGGTGGCAGCCACCTGGTCGGCGGCTTCCACGCTGAACTGCGAAAGTGCGTAGATGGCCTGGCGGATCTGCGATTCCACCAACCCGCCCAGTTCCATGACGCGGGCGGAAATGCTGTTGAGTTCGCTGTCGAACTGCGAAGAAAGGTGCTTGTCGGGCATGTTGTTGCTCCTCAGCCGAACCGGCCGGTGATGTAGTCCTCGGTTTCCTTGCGCTGCGGCTTGAAGAACATCTGTTCGGTTTCGCCGAACTCCATCAAGTCGCCGAGGTACATGTAGGCCGTGTAGTCGCTGCAGCGCGCAGCTTGTTGCATGTTGTGCGTCACGATCACCACGGTGTAATCGTTCTTGAGCTCTGCAATCAGCTCTTCCACCTTGGCGGTGGAAATGGGGTCCAGTGCCGAGCATGGCTCGTCCAGCAGCAGCACTTCGGGCTTGATGGCGATGCCACGCGCGATGCACAGCCGCTGCTGCTGCCCGCCGGACAGGCCGGAGCCGCTCTGGTGCAGCTTGTCTTTCACTTCATTCCACAGGGCCGCCTTGCGCAGCGCCCATTCCACCCGATCGTCCATGTCGGTGGCGTTCAGGCTCTCGAAGAGCTTCACGCCGAACGCGATGTTGTCGTAGATCGACATGGGAAACGGCGTGGGCTTCTGGAACACCATGCCGACCTTGGCGCGGATCAGCGCCACGTCCTGCTTGCTGGTGAGCAAGTTCTCGCCGTCCAGCACGATCTGGCCTTCGGCGCGCTGCTCGGGATACAGCTCGAACATGCGGTTGAAGGTGCGCAGCAAGGTGGACTTGCCGCAGCCCGACGGACCGATGAAGGCAGTGACCTTCTTCTCCGGAATGTCGAGGTTGATGCCCTTGAGGGCGTGGAATTTGCCGTAGTAGAAATTCAGGTCGCGGACCGTGATCTTCGGCGTCTCGGACACAGCGGGCGTTGGGGAGGGCATGGTGTCTTCCTTGTATTGCTTACTTCTGGCGCGTGAGCACGCGGGCCAGGATATTGAGGCCGAGGACGGCGACGGTGATCAGGAACACCCCTGCCCAGGCGAGCTGCTGCCAGTTCTCGTAAGGGCTCATGGCGAACTTGAAGATGGTGACCGGCAGGCTGGCCATGGGCTTGCCCAGGTCGGCATTCCAGAACTGGTTGTTGAGCGCCGTGAACAGCAGCGGTGCGGTCTCCCCAGCGATGCGGGCCACCGCCAGCAGCACACCGGTGATCACGCCGGCCCGGGCAGCACGCAGCGTCACCATGGTGATCACCTTCCACTTCGGCGTTCCGAGCGCATAGGCCGCTTCGCGCAGGCTGGCAGGCACCAGCACCAGCATGTTCTCGGTGGTGCGGATGACCACGGGAATCACGATGAGCGCCAGCGCCAGGATACCGGCATAGGCGGAAAAGCTCTTGAACCGGGCCACGACCACCGCGTACACGAACAGGCCGATGACGATGCTGGGCGCCGAGAGCAGGATGTCGTTCACGAAGCGAGTCGTGGAGGCCAGCCAGCCGCGCGTGTCGTATTCGGCCAGGTACACGCCGGCCATGATGCCGATGGGGGTGCCGACGAACGTGGCGAGCGACACCATCACGAGCGAGCCGAAGATGGCGTTGGAGATGCCGCCGACCTCGTTGGGAGGGGGCGTCATCTGGGTGAAGAGCGCCAGGCTGAGTCCGCCGATGCCCAGGCGGATGGTCTCCCAGAGAATCCACACCAGCCAGAACACTCCGAACACCATGGCGGCGAGCGAGAGCGTCAGGGCGATGTTGTTCACACGCTTGCGGCTGTCGTAGCGGCGCTGGCGCACCTGCGCCATTTCAGCGGCCGTGATGAGGGTTTGCGACGTGCTCATGCGCGGGTTCCTTCGTTCTTTTGCAGTCGGGACAGCAGCACCTTGGACAGGGCCAAGACCACGAAGGTGATGAAGAACAGCACCAGGCCCAGGTAGATGAGCGAGGCCTGATGCAGACCTTCGCCGGCTTCGGCGAACTCGTTGGCCAGCGCGGAGGTGATGCTGTTGGCGGCTTCGAAGACCGACAGCGAATTGAGTTGGTTCATGTTGCCGATCACGAAGGTCACGGCCATGGTCTCGCCCAGAGCGCGGCCGAGGCCCAGCATCACCCCTCCCAAAACACCCGTCTTGGTATAGGGCAGCACGACCTTCCAGACCACCTCCCAGGTGGTGGAGCCCAGCCCGTAGGCCGACTCCTTGAGCAGCGCAGGAGTGACCTCAAAAACATCCCGCATCACCGCTGCGATGAACGGAATGATCATGATGGCCAGGATGATCCCGGCCGAAAGGATGCCGATGCCGACCGGGGGGCCGGACACCAGGGCGCCCAGATAAGGAATACCGCTGAACAGCGACTGCAGCGGCTGCTGGACCCAGGTGGCCAGAATGGGGCCGAACACCATCAGGCCCCACATGCCATACACGATGGAAGGAACCGCCGCCAGCAACTCGATGGCGGTGCCCAAGGTACGCTTGAGCCAGGCGGGCGAGAGCTCCGTCAGGAACAGCGCAATGCCGAAGCTCACGGGAACGGCGATGAGCAACGCGATGAACGATGTGGCGAGCGTGCCATAGATCATCACCAGGCCGCCGTAGTCGTTCTGCACGGGGTCCCACACGCTGCGCGTGAGGAAGGTCAGGCCGTACTTCTCGATCGAGGGCCAGGCACCGACCACGAGCGACAACAAAATACCCACGAGAAGCGCCAGCGTGAGCAGGGCCGCACCGCGGGCGAGAAAGCCGAAAACCCGATCGGCCATCACGCCCGACAGGAGTGGCGACCGCGGGGGCGGCGTGGTACGGGGAGCCTCGGCGCGAACCGGCATCGAGGACGACTGACGTACTGGCATGGTGCTGGACACTGCTGTGCCTTCCATAAGAAAAAACGAACTGGTGGCCCGCGTCGGCGGGCCACCATGGGATCACTTCAGCGAAACGGCTTTGCCGGAAGTGTCCTTGATGTCACCCCAGGACTTGATGATGATGTTCTTCACGGAGTCGGGCATGGGCACGTAGTCCAGGTCCGCCGCCGTCTTGTCACCCGACTTGTAGGCCCACTCGAAGAACTTGAGCGAGGTGGTTGCCTGCGTGGGCTTGTCCTGCGTCTTGTGCATCAGGATGAAGGTGGCACCCGTGATCGGCCATGCATCTTTGCCTGGCTGGTTGGTGAGGATCTGATAGAAGCTCTTGGCCCAGTCGGCGCCGGCAGCGGCGGCCTTGAAGGCGCTGTCTTCCGGCGACACGAAAGCGCCGTCCGCATTCTGCAGCTGGACGTAGTTCAGCTTGTTCTGCTTCACATAGGCGTATTCCACGTAGCCGATGGAGTTCGGCAGACGACCCACGAAAGCAGCAACGCCTTCGTTGCCCTTGCCGCCGGCGCCGGTGGGCCAGTTCACGGCGGTGCCCTCACCCACCTTGGACTTCCACTCGGCATTCACCTTGGACAGGTAGTTCGTGAAAATGAAGCTGGTGCCCGAGCCGTCCGCACGGCGGACGGGAGCGATGGCGGCGTCCGGAAGGTTCACGCCGGGGTTCAGCGCCTTGATGGCCGCATCGTTCCAGTTCGTGACCTTGCCCAGGTAGATATCGCCCAGCACCTGCCCGCTCAGCTTGATCTGGCCGGGCGAGATGCCCTTGATGTTCACCACGGGAACCACGCCACCGATCACGGTGGGGAACTGCAGCAAGCCCTTCTTGGCCAGTTCGTCATCCTTGAGGGGAGCGTCGGACGCACCGAAGTCCACCGTCTTGGCTTCGATCTGGCGCAGGCCGGCACCCGAGCCCACCGACTGGTAGTTGATCTTGACGCCGGTGGCCTTGTTGTAGTCGGCAGCCCACTTGGAATACAGCGGTGCGGGGAAACTCGCGCCAGCACCCGTGGCTTCCTGCTGGGCCCAGGCGCTGGAAAAAGCGCCGGCCGCGACCACACCAGACACCAGAATCCGAATCACAGACAGTTTCATGTAGGAACCTCTTGGTTGAAAGAATCAGTGAGGCGACTCTAGAAGCGCTTTATGACACCATCGTGACAGCTCCTGCAAGCTGTCATTCACGATTTTCAGAGGGACAGCTGCCCGCACTTGTCACGCAATCGTCATCATTGCTGCGTAGCCTCCGGCGCACCGACCCCGTCGGCAACCCTTCGGAGAACCACATGTACCGCCGCTACGTCTTTCCTTTTTTGCTCGCTGCCCTGACTGCCGCGACGCTGAGCGCTTGTGCCACGGGCCCCAGCGCCTCCGGCTCCATTCCCGCCACGCTGGCGGCAACCCCCTCCATCAGCACATTCCGCACACTGGCCACGCAAGCCGGTCTGGCAGATACGCTGGCTGCCAACGGCCCTTACACGGTCTTCGCCCCTTCCGATGAAGCATTCAAGGCTGTGCCAGCCAAGACGATGGCAGAACTCCAGGCCGATAAATCCAAGCTCCAGGCCGTCTTGAACTACCACATCGTTCCCAAGCGACTGACTGCGGCCGACATCCAGCCTGGCTCGGCGAAAACCCTGCAAGGCAGCGAGATCACCCTTTCGCGCGCCGGCACCTTCGTGACCGTGGAAGATGCGATGGTCGTTCAAGCCGACATTCCCGCCAGCAACGGGGTGGTGCACGTGGTCGACCGCGTGCTGATGCCACCGGCCAAGAAGTAACTGAATCGACATTGCAGGAGGGGCGGCATCTCCCGCCCTTCCTGGCACAGCTCAGATGCGCCATCGACTGGAGAGGCAGGTGCTATGCTGCCCCGCCTGAAAACCAGCTCGCCTTGCGCAACAACATGCACGACGGAACACTGCTTGCCGCTGTGGATCTCGGATCCAACAGCTTTCGCCTGGAAATCGGGCGTTTCGAACACGGCCATATCCAGCGTGTGGAATACCTCAAGGAAACGGTTCGTCAGGGCAATGGCCTGGATGAAGACCGCAACCTGACCCCCGAGGCCATGCAGCGTGGTTGGGACTGCCTTGCCCGCTTTGCCGAACGCCTGACCGCCTTCGAACCCCATCACGTCCGTGCCGTCGCCACGCAGACCCTGCGCGAAGCGCGCAATCGCGAGGTGTTTCTCCAACGCGGCAGCGACATCCTGGGTCACCGGATCGAAGTGGTCTCGGGCCCCGAAGAAGCCCGCCTGATCTATCAAGGGGTTGCGCGGCTGCTTCCACAGTCCGACGAGCGTCGGCTGGTCGTGGACATTGGCGGAAGATCCACCGAACTGATCCTGGGGCAGCAATTTTCGGCGCGTGCCGTCGCGTCCTATCGGGTGGGCAGCGTGGCCTGGTCCAGCCGGTATTTTCCGGAAGGCATCTTCACGCCCCAGGCATTCCGAACGGCCGAGATCGCGGCCCAGGCCGTGCTGGACGAAGCGCTCAACGTCTACCGGCCGGACACCTGGGACGTGGCTTACGGGTCCTCTGGCACGGTCGGGGCAGTGGGGGATGTGCTGGCCGCAGCAGGCCATCCCAGTGGACTCGTCACGCGTCAAGGGCTGGATTGGCTGCAGGAGCAGTTGCTGCGTGTCCGATCGGCAGACCGCCTGCGCATGGAGGGGCTCAAGGAAGAACGCCGCAGCGTGATCGGCGGCGGACTCAGCGTGCTGCGTGCCATTTTCGAGTTGTTGCAGATCGATCAGATGCAGGTGGCTCAAGGGGCATTGCGCCAAGGGGCCCTGTACGACCTGCTCGACCGTGAACTGCCGGAAACGGACTTGCGCTCTTCCACGGTGCGGGGATTGATGCACCGTTTCGCGGTGGACATCGAGCACGCGGAGCGGGTCGCAAAGACGGCCTGTTCGTTGTTCACGCAGGCGTGCCGCAAAAACTGCGAGCGCGCCGAGCGAAAACTGGCGTGGGCCGCGCAGTTGCACGAAGTGGGCTGCCGCATTTCGCACAGCGAGTACCACCACCATGGCGCGTACATCCTGGACCATACCGACGCTGCCGGCTTTGCAGTATGGGAACTGCACCGGCTGGGCCTGCTGGTGAAAGGCCATCGGGGGAAGGTCCGCAAGCTCGAAACCGACCTTGACGATCCCGACCTGGCGCTGCAGCTGGTCTGCCTGCGGATCGCCGTGGCGCTGTGCCACGCCCGCCGCACGCCTGACATGCAAGGGTTGTCGCTTTCCCAGCAAGGCAATCGATTCGCTTTGTCCACACGCCCCGGCTGGTCGGCCGCGTATCCGCAGTCCGCTCATCTTCTCCGAGAAGAGAGCACGGCATGGATCAAAACGCCCTGGGAGTTCGCAGCAGAGCTGCAGTGATGGACCAATCGTCGGATGAAACGGTATAAACTGTATATACCGTTTTTTCATTCGACTCATATGCCCAATACGTCAGACGTTTCCACCACTTCTGTCTCGAACACCGCAGCAACCCCTGCTCCCGCAGCGAATGCCGCCTCTTCGGCCAAGCCCGCCGCACGCAGCAAGGCAGCTGCTCCAAAGAAAGCCCCGGCCCGCAAGGCGGCGGCCAAGCCCGCTGTAGCCAGCCCGGCCCGCGACACCAAGGCCAAGAAGCCCAAGCTCGTGCGTGACAGCTTCACCATTCCCAAAGACGAGTACGCCGCCATCGAAGCGTTGAAGCTGCGCACCGGGCAACTGGGCACAACAGCCAAGAAGAGCGAATTGCTGCGTGCGGGCCTCAAGCTGCTCTCGGCGTTGGGTGACGATGCATTGGCCAAGGCACTGCAGGCTGTTCCGTCCATCAAGACCGGCCGGCCTAAGGCGCAAACGCCTGCGCAGCCTGCACCCGTCGCCAAGAAGGCTGCCAAGCCGGCGAAAACGGCGCGCAAGTAAGCCAAGGGCATCGAGCGCCGGTTGGCCCTGGCGCTCATGGTGGTGCCGGTCTCAGAGAAAATCCGGGGACTGCACAGCCAGCAGGATGGTTTCCGTGGTTTCCGGCCGTTGCCGCTGACGCAGCCACCACACCGCCCCTTTGCGGATGGCGCATTCCGGTGCCTGCAAGGCCAAAAGGCTTGCCACGGCTTGACCCAACACTGGCTGATGCCCCACCACCAACACGGCACCGCGGGACTTCGGCCATTGCGCCAGTTCAAGCAGTTCCTGCGGGGTGCCGCCAGGCAGCAGCTCGGCGCGCAGTTTGTACTTGCGCCCCAGGGCCTTCGCGGTAGCCTCGGTGCGACGTGCGGGGCTGGACAGCACGCGCAACCCATCTGGCAGTTGCCGATCCAGCCAAGCCGCCATGCGCGCAGCTTGTTTCTCTCCGCGCGCGGTCAAAGGACGATCCAGATCGTCTTCTCCCTCACGAAGCTCTTCAGCCTCCGCATGGCGCCAGAGGATCAGGTCCATCATGCCTTGGAGCTGCCGCCGTGGGCCATTGTTCGGCCGGCCGCCGCAGCATAGCGGTCCATCAGCGCTTTTTGCGCACCTTTGCCAGACACGGGATGCGGCGCGCGCTCATACGTACCATCGGGCTGCAGAGTCCAGGCATCCCGATCGTCCTGAAGGTAAGCCACCAGACATTCATCGATGATGCGCTGCCGCAGTTCCTTGTCCGTGATGGGCCAGGCCAGTTCGACACGCCGCAGCATGTTGCGGTTCATCCAGTCTGCGCTGGACAGATACAGATCCTCTGACTTGCCCGCCCGGAAATAGAACACCCGGGTGTGCTCCAGAAAACGTCCGATGACCGAGCGCACTCGAATGTTGTCCGTGGTGCCCTTGCGTTGCGCCGGCAGCATGCAGGCACCGCGGACGATGAGATCGATGCGCGCACCTTGCTGCCCCGCCTTGATGAGCGCGCGCATCAGCACATCGTCCGTCAGGGCATTCATCTTGGCCACGATGCGGGCATCGTCGCCCTTCGCCGCAGCCTCCCCCACCCGCTCGATCATGTCCAGCATGTGCTGCTGCAAATGGAAAGGCGCGAGCACCAGCTTGCGCAACTTGGGCAGCTTGTTCTGGCTCGCCAGATGATTGAACACCGCATCCATGTCGGCGGTGACTTCGGCATCGGCCGTGAAATAGCTCAGATCGGTATACAGGCGGGCGGTCCGCGGGTTGTAGTTGCCTGTGGAAAGATGGCCATAACGGCGCAGGTGCCGCCCTTCGCGGCGCGTGACCAGCAGCATCTTGGCGTGTGTCTTCAGGCCCACCACACCGTACACGACCTGCGCCCCGATGGACTCCAGGGCTTCCGCCCAATTGATGTTGGCCTCTTCGTCGAAGCGCGCCTTCAGTTCCACCACCGCCATGACTTCCTTGCCGCGCCGAACGGCCTCCCGCAGCAACTCCATCAACTCCGAATCGGCCCCCGTGCGGTAAATGGTTTGCTTGATGGCAAGCACCTGCGGGTCGTTCACCGCCTCACGCAGAAAGGCCAGCACCGCGTCGAAACTCTCGAAAGGCTGGTGGGCCAGCACATCGCGCCGCCCGATCTGTTCGATGAGCGAGCTTCCCGACTGGATTTGACGCGGCCAGACCGAACGCCATGGAGGAAACAGCAGTTCTGGATCGTTCACCAGGTCCACCAACTGCGAAAGCCTGACCAGATTCACAGGGCCGTGCACGCGGTACAGCGCCGCATCGGGAAGGGCAAACTGCAATTGCAGGAAATCGGACAAGAACCGTGAGCAGCTCGATGACACTTCCAGCCGCACCGCTTGGCCATAGTGGCGATGCTCCAGACCCTGGCGCAGGGCCGTGCGCAGGTTGCGCACATCGTCTTCATCCACGGCCAGATCGGAATGGCGCGTGACACGGAACTGGGAAAACTCCGTCACTTCGCGCCCGGTGAAGAGCCCCGCCAGGTGTGCCCGCACAATGCTGGACAGACTGACAAATTGCGCTCCCGTCACAGCCACTTTGGCGGGCATGCGTATCAGGCGCGGCAAGACGCGAGGCACCTTGACGATGGCAATCTCGTTCTCTCGTCCGAAGGCATCGTTGCCTTTCAAACGCACGATGAAGTTCAGTGACTTGTTGGCGACCTGTGGAAACGGATGCGACGGGTCCAGGCCGACCGGAATCAGTAAAGGCCGGACTTCCCGATCAAAGTATTCGTTCACCCAGCGTCTCTGTGCCCCGGTACGGTCGCCGTGCGACACGATGTGGATGTTCTGGGCCGCAAAGGCCGGGGTGAGCGAGTCGTTGTACAGCGCGTATTGCAGCGCGACAAGGTCATGGGCTTTGGCAGCCAGCTCCTCGAACGAAGCGACGGTATACGGGCCTTTGGTATCGCCGTTCTGAGCGGCAGTCAGATGGGCCGCGGCACGCACCTCGAAAAATTCATCGAGATTGGACGAAACGATGCAGAGGTATCGCAGACGCTCGAGCAGCGGCACATCGACCCGGGCGGCCCAGTCGAATACCCGCTCGTTGAAAGCAAGAATGCTGTGGTCGCGATTGAGAAAATCAGGATCGGAGTTCAACGATTTCTCTGGCAAAGGAGGCACATTGGCCCCCTCGACTTCCCCGGTAGGCACAGCAGATTGAAGAGGCGATTCGGGGAGAGGCTCGGAAGGCGACGGCATGGCTGCTTTGGAAGGGATGGGTTCCACCCCAGTATTGGCAGTCACCATGACATTTTCATGACAGTCCGGTGAAGGCGTCACGGAAGGTTTGCTGATGTTCATGACAGATAAGGCGCCGTCACACTCCGAGAAAATGCTTGCGGTATCGCGAAGGCAAATCCGCAATGCGCATGAGCATTGGCAAATCGGCTGAGTTGAAATCAGGGTCCCAGGCCGGCGCACCGAGAACACGTGCCCCCAGGCGCAAATAGCCCTTGATGAGGGCGGGCGGCTCGATCGCCAGCGACCCGTCCAGTTGGTCCACAGGCAGCGGCAGCCGCGGGCGCACATGGAACTCGATGGGCGCCAGATGCGACTTCTGCACCTGGCTCCAGATGCTTGCAGCCGCATCGCCGCTCACCACCCCGTTGTGCAGCATGGGAATGCTGGCGCAACCGATCATGGTGTCGAGTTGATTGCGCACCATGAAGTCCGCCAGGGCGCTCCAAAGCGCCAGAATCACGCCACCGTGCCGGTAGTCCGGATGGACACAGCTGCGTCCCAGTTCGACCATGCGAGAGCGGAGTGTGCGCAGCCGCGTCAGGTCGAATTCGGTATCGCTGTAGGTACCGCCGACCCGGCGCGCTTGAGCGGGAGTGAGTACGCGGTAGGTGCCAATGACCTGACGCGTGACCATGTCCCGAACCAGCAGATGCTCGCAATATTCGTCGAAAAGATCCACGTCATGGCCGGCCACCGAGGTATTGAGGCGCGCCCCCATCTCCGACGCGAACACCTCGAACCTCAGGCGCTGGGCTTCCCGGACTTCGTCGAGGTGCCGCGCCCAAGCCACTTCCACGCCGCCCTCGGTGGACAAACGGCTTGCCACATCGCCCGAATGGCCAGGGCGATGAAGTGACCCCCTGGGCAATGAGTCTGGACACAAGGGCATCGTCGGGATGGGTAGTTCGTTCACTCGTCTCTCCCTGCAAGGGTGGTTGGATCACAGCTTGAAGGAGCGTTGCCCTTCCCGCTTGGACGAGACTGTGGCAAACGGCAGTGACGCCGCCATGTCCAGGCCATGACAGCTTCATGACGTGGAAAGGAGAACGCCAGCCCTCCCAGGAAAAGGCATCCATCGCGCTTTTGATCGAGACAATCCCGAACCCAGGATTTCAGGGGCGACTGCTACACTTTCGTACAACTTGCCGCCCGCCAGGGCTTCACTCATTTCCATGTGCCCCACGCTTGATGCGCCCGTACTTTCTCAGTCCGGGCCGACTTTGCAACGCATCCTTCGCGAGCAGCAGACTTTGTTGGACAGCGCCGGCGTGGGCATCGTGTTCATCCGCCAACGGCAGATCGTTCGCTGCAACCAGCGCTATGCCGATATCTTTGGCTATGAAACGGTCGAAGAAACCATCGGGCTCAGCAGTCAGGCCCTGTATCCCACCCTCGACGCCTTCCGGGAACTGGGGCGCAATGCCTATCCGGTGCTCGCGCGCGGGGACACCTATCGCACGGAATGCCAGATGCGGCGCTGCAACGGCCGCTTGTTCTGGAGCAGCTTGGCCGGTCGGCTGATCAACCCAGCCGACACGGCGGAAGGATCCATCTGGATCATCGACGACATCGATGAGCAGCGGCATGCGCAAACCCAGCTTCATGCCGTGGTGCAGGAAAAGCAGGCCCTTTTCGACCAGGCCATGGTGGGCATCGCCTTCATTTCCAACCAGCGCATGACGCGCTGCAACCAGCACTTCGAACAGATGCTGGGCTATGGTCCTGGAGAGTTGGCCAACGCAGCGACGCGGCAGTGGCATTTCAGCGACGCGGACTGGGAAGACGCGAAAAAGCGCTGCTATGAACCACTGCTGGATGGCAAGATCTTCGTGGGCGAGATGACCTTGCGCGGCAAGGATGGCCGCGCCGTGGTGTGCGAGGTGCGTGTCAAGGCCATCGACCCCGCCCGCCCGGCCAATGGATCGGTTTGCATTGCCATGGACGTCAGCGAGCAGCGACAGGCACAGGCAGAGCTGGCCCGGATGCACGCCGACCTGGAGCTTCAGGTGCACCAGCGCACCCGGCAGCTCAGCGAGACCGTGGACAACCTGCATCGCGAGATCAACGATCGCAAGCACGACCAGGAACGCATCTATTGGCTGGCCCACTACGATCCCTTGACCGGCCTGCCGAACCGCACGCTCCTGGCTGAGCGCAGCCACCACGCGATCCGCGCCGCCAGCGAAGGGGGCACGCCGCTGGCCGTCATCTTCCTCGACCTCGATCACTTCAAGCACGTGAACGACTCGCTGGGCCATCGGGTGGGTGACGCGTTGCTGGTGGAAATCGCCAAAAGGCTGCGGGCCGTCGTCCGCGACAAGGACACCGTGTCGCGCTTAGGGGGCGACGAATTCATCCTGCTGCTGCCCGGAGCGAACGCGCATGGGGCGGCACGGGTCGCAGGCAAGCTGCAGGAGGCGTCGCGCCAGCACTACCAGATCGGGCACCACGAACTCACGATGGCACCCTCGATGGGCATCGCGCTGTTTCCACAGGACGGCGCAGATTTCGACACCCTGACCCAGTCCGCCGATGTGGCCATGTACCGGGCGAAGCTGGACGGTCGCAACACCTACCGCTTCTTCACCCCGGAAATGCAGGCCCAGTCGGTGCGCGCCCTCCTGCTGGAGAATGCCCTGCGCCGCGCTTTGGAGCGCAACCAACTGCACCTGCACTACCAACCGCAGATCACCATCGCGACAGGGGAGATCCGCAGCGTGGAAGCACTGCTCCGCTGGGAGCACCCCGACCTGGGCAGCATCTCCCCTGCGGAGTTCATCCCCATCGCAGAAGACAGCGGCCAAATCCTGCAGATCGGTGAGTGGGTCATGCAGACAGCCCTGGACCAGTTGCAGCACTGGCACACCATGGGCATGGACTGGCTGGCCATGGCGGTCAATCTATCGGCACTGCAGTTCAGGCAGCCGCAGTTGCCCGAACTGGTCAGCCGACTCCTGGACAGCACCTCGCTGCGGGCCAACCGGCTGGAGCTCGAACTGACCGAAGGCGTCGCGGTGGACGACCCCCGTTCCGCCATTGCCACCATGGACCAGCTCCATGCCCGGGGCGTGCGCATGTCCATGGACGATTTCGGAACGGGATATTCTTCGCTGAGCCAACTCAAGCGCTTCCAAATCTACAAGCTCAAGATCGACCAGTCGTTCGTGCGGGACCTGGGCAACGACAGCAACGACCGGGCCATCGTCAGCGCCATCATTCGCATGGCCCAGGCACTGGGCATCCGGACCACGGCCGAGGGCGTGGAAACGAGCGAGCAGCTGTCATACCTTCGCGAGCAAGGGTGCGATGAAGCACAGGGCTATTACTTCAGCAAGCCTTTGCCCGCCCACCAGATCACCGCCCTGCTGCAGCGGCAGCATGCCACGCAATAGGCCGGATCAGACCCTGCGCCGACTCAGCCCCGGAGCCCGCTGCAGAGGTGGACTCACCCCGCACGCGCCGCGTCGGCCAGCTGCTGCGCGAAGTGATTGGCATGGTCGGCATTGCTGGCCTCCACCATCACGCGCAGCAGAGGTTCGGTTCCGCTCGCGCGAATCAATACCCGCCCGGTTTCGCCCAACGCCGCCTCGACGGAGCGCAAGGTGTCTGACAAAGTGGTGTTGCTCTTCCAATCCTGCCCCGGTGCGAGCCGGACATTGAGAAGCACCTGCGGAAAGAGCTGCACATTCGCCAGCATGTCCGGCAAACCGCAGGCGTTGCGTACACACGCCTGAAGCACCTGGAGGGCGCTGATGAGGCCATCGCCGGTCGTATGGCGGTCCAGGGCCAACAGGTGTCCTGAACCCTCTCCGCCCAAAAGCCAGCGATGGCGGGCCAACTCTTCCAGCACATACCGGTCGCCCACTTTGGCCCGCACGAACTGTATGCCCTGCGCCTTGAGCGCAAGCTCTACCGCCATGTTGGTCATGAGCGTGCCGACCACGCCAGGCACCGGCTCGCCCCGGCCCAAACGGTCCGAGGCCATGAGATACAGCAGTTCGTCGCCGTTGTAGAGCCGCCCTGCTGCATCCACCATCTGCAGCCGGTCCGCATCCCCGTCCAGCGCCACGCCGAAGTGCGCATGGTTGGCGCGGACCGCCCGCACCAAGGCTTCGGGATGGGTCGCACCGACTTGGTGGTTGATGTTCAGGCCATCGGGGGAGCAGCCGATGGCCAACACTTCCGCGCCCAATTCATGAAACACCTTGGGCGCGATGTGATACGCCGCGCCGTGGGCCGCATCCACCACGATCTTCACCCCCTTGAGGGTCAGATCCTGCGGGAACGTGCTCTTGCAAAATTCGATGTAGCGGCCTGCCGCATCCTCCAGGCGCCTCGCTTTGCCCAAAGAGGCAGAGTCCGCCCAGACGGGGGCTTCATCCAGCGCCGACTCCACCGCCATTTCCCACTCATCGGAGAGCTTCGTCCCTTGAGCGCTGAAGAACTTGATGCCATTGTCCGGATAGGCATTGTGGCTGGCGCTGATCACAACACCCAGGCTGGCGCGCTGGGCACGGGTCAGGTACGCCACGCCGGGCGTGGGCAAAGGGCCCAGCAGTACCACATCCACCCCTGCAGAGTTGAAGCCGGACTCCAGCGCGCTCTCCAGCATGTAGCCGGAAATGCGCGTGTCCTTCCCGATCAACACCGTAGGCCGCTCCTCCTTGCGGCGCAAAACACGGCCCACCGCATGCGCGAGCCGTAGCACAAAGTCGGGAGTGATGGGCGCCTGCCCTACGGTGCCGCGGATGCCATCCGTACCGAAATATCGACGTGTCATGATTTTTTGCCTCCGCCTGAAGGATATCCGCAGGCTAGAGTGAGGGTGGGGGAATTTGAGAGGCCTGCCAGACTTGCAATGCGGCGACCGTTTCGCGCACGTCGTGCACACGCACGATGCGCACGCCACGCTCCACGGCCAACAACGCCGCTGCCACACTGGGGACCATGCGCTCGGAAACCGGCCACTGCGTGACCGCACCGAGCGACGATTTGCGCGACCAGCCTGCCAGCCAGGGGTAGCCCGCGCGGGACAGCAAAGGCTGGCTGGCGAGGAGCGCGAAGTTCTGCTCCACCGTCTTGCCAAAGCCAATGCCGCAGTCCAACACGATGCGACTCTTTTCGACCCCCAGCGCATGTAAATCCAAGGCACATTGCTCTAAAAAAGATAGCACCTGAGAGACCACGTCTCCCTCCATCGGAGCCGCCTGCATGGTTTGGGGGTCGCGGTGCATGTGCATCAGGCACACCCCGCATGCAGGATGGCCGGCCACCACGGCCATGGCTCCGGGTTGCCGAAGGGCCCAGATGTCGTTGATGATGTCAGCGCCCAAGTCCAGCACCGCACGCATCACCTCGGGCTTGTAGGTGTCGATGGACAACGGCACGCCCAGGCCCACCGCCGACCGAACCAGCGGCAACACCCGAGCCAACTCCTCATCCAGCGAGACGGCGGGACTGCCTGGGCGGGTGGATTCCCCCCCGATGTCCAGAATGTCAGCCCCCTGCGCCAGCAGGCTTTCGCAGTGGCGCATCGCGTCCAGGGTGGTGGCGTGCCGCCCGCCATCGGAGAAGGAATCCGGAGTGGCATTCACGATACCCATGACCCGAGGCCGTGAGAGATCGATCTGGAATCGGCTGGTCTGCCAGTGCATCGACACGTGGAATGGTTTAAACGAGAAGAACACAAAAACGGGGCACACAGGCCCCGTTGTTGGTTGCAGCGTTCCGCCGCAGGCTCAAGCGGCCGAAGGAGCAGGTTCGGTCGTCACGGCCGGCGTGCCGCCGCCCGGGTTATCCCCACCCGACGATGGCGTGCGAGGCGTCCAGTCCTTGGGAGGGCGCGGAGGCTTGCCTGCCATGATGTCGTCGAGCTGCTCGGTGTCGATCGTCTCCCACTCCAGCAGCGCCTTGGCCATGGCATGCATCTTGTCGCTGTTGTCTTCGATCAGCTTGCGTGCCAGCGCGTATTGCTCGTCGATGATGCGGCGAACCTCGCCATCGACCTTTTCCATCGTCTGCTCGCTCATGTTGTTGGTCTTGGTCACCGAGCGGCCGAGGAACACCTCGCCCTCGTTCTCGGCATAGACCATCGGGCCCAGGGCCTCCGTCATGCCGTAGCGCGTCACCATGTCGCGGGCGATCGATGTGGCACGTTCGAAATCATTGCTAGCGCCGGTGGTCATCTGGTTCATGAACACCTCTTCGGCAATCCGTCCGCCGAACAGCATGCTGATCTGGTTCAGCATGTACTCGCGGTCGTAGCTGTAGCGGTCCTTTTCAGGAAGGCTCATGGTCACGCCCAGTGCACGGCCACGGGGGATGATGGTGACCTTGTGAACCGGATCGCACTTGGGCAGCAGCTTGCCGATCAGTGCGTGGCCGGACTCGTGGTAGGCCGTATTGCGGCGCTCTTCCTCGGGCATGACCATGCTCTTGCGCTCGGGGCCCATGATGATCTTGTCCTTGGCCTTCTCGAAGTCCTGCATCTCCACAGTGCGCGCATTGCGGCGGGCCGCCATCAAAGCCGCTTCGTTGCAAAGGTTGGCGAGGTCCGCACCCGACATTCCAGGGGTTCCGCGTGCAATCACACTCGGGTTCACGTCCTGGCCCACAGGCACCTTTCGCATGTGGACGTTCAAGATTTGCTCACGGCCGCGGATATCGGGCAGCGTCACATACACCTGGCGGTCGAATCGGCCCGGACGCAGCAAGGCGGCATCCAGAATGTCAGGGCGGTTGGTGGCGGCCACCACGATCACCCCGAGATTGGTCTCGAAGCCGTCCATCTCGACCAGCATCTGGTTCAAGGTCTGTTCGCGTTCGTCATTGCCACCACCCAGGCCGGCGCCGCGCTGGCGGCCCACCGCATCGATTTCATCGATGAAGATTATGCAAGGCGCGTTCTTCTTGGCGTTCTCGAACATATCGCGCACGCGGGCCGCGCCCACGCCCACGAACATTTCCACGAAGTCGGAGCCGGAAATGCTGAAAAACGGAACCTTGGCTTCGCCAGCGATGGACTTCGCCAGCAGCGTTTTACCCGTGCCAGGAGGGCCGACCAACAGAAGGCCCCGTGGAATGCGGCCACCGAGCTTCTGGAATTTCTGAGGGTCTTTCAGGAAGTCGACGACTTCCTTGACTTCTTCCTTGGCTTCGTCGCACCCTGCCACGTCGGCAAAGGTCACCTGATTGCTGTTCTCGTCCAGCATGCGGGCCTTGCTCTTGCCGAAGCTGAAAGCCCCGCCCTTGCCGCCACCCTGCATCTGACGCATGAAGTACACCCACACGCCGATCAGCAGCAGCATCGGGCCCCAGCTGACGAGCAGGGTCATCAAAAGCGAGCCCTCTTCCCGTGGCTTGACGTCGAACTTGACGTTGTTGTTGATCAGATCGCCCACCAATCCGCGGTCCAGATAGGTCGCGGTAGTGCGCAATTTGCGGTCATCAGTGGTGGTGGCGACGATCTCCGTGCCACCCTGCCCTTCCTGAATGGTCGCGCTCTTGATCCGGTTGCTGCGGACCTCCTCCAGGAATTCGGAGTACCCCACGGAGCCCGCGCTGGCGCCTGAACGGGTGTCGAACTGTTTGAACACCGTAAAGAGCACCATGGCGATGACCAGCCACACGGCAATTTTTGAAAACCACTGATTGTTCAAGCGGGGCTCCAGAAGCAAAAGGGGATAACGCCACGAACGTGTCATGGAGACGTCCTAGCGCATTTAGGGCGCATTTTAGGCGTTTCAAGGTGGAAGGCGATGCGATTTACCCCAGCAGAGGCCATGGTCAACCCATAGGAAGAATGCATTGGCATGGGTCGGAACCGCTGACGAACCGCATTCATACTGCTCAAGCCTGCTTTTTCAAGCCGATTCCCACCAAAAAAGTCTCGGAAGATTTGTCCCGCGAGGCTTTGGGCTTGATGGGCTTGACCACCTTGAATGTTTCCTTGAACAACTGCACCAGCTGCGCATACCCACTGCCATGGAACAGCTTGACCACGAGCGCCCCTTCGGGTTTGAGGTGCTGCACGGCGAATTCGATGGCCAGCTCGATCAGGTGGGAAATGCGCGCTGCGTCGGCGGACTCGATTCCGGACAGATTGGGAGCCATGTCGGAAACCACCACGTCGACAGCCCGCCCCTGGACGGCTTCCTGCAACTGCGCAAGAACGTCGTCCTCCCGGAAATCTCCCTGAAGAAAGCCGACCCCCTCGATCGGCTCCATGGGCAGCAGATCCAGGGCGATGATGGTGCCGTTCAGTTGGCCGACTGCCGCGCCTCCTGGCGACATGCGCCGCCGCAGGTACTGGCTCCAGGCACCGGGGGAGGACCCCAGGTCCACCACGACATGCCCTGGCTTGATCAGCCCCAGTTGCTCGTCAATCTCCTTGAGTTTGTAAGCGGCACGGGCGCGGTAGCCCTCTTTCTGGGCTAGCTTGACGTAGGTGTCGTTGACATGGTCGTGGAGCCACGCCTTGTTCACCTTCTTGCTTTTCGTGTTTGTTTTCATCCTGCCTCGATAATACGGCCCATGCCCCAAATTCAATTGACTCCCGCAGAGCGCCGGGAACACCGCGCCAATGCCCACCATCTGGACCCCGTCGTCCTGATCGGCGGCGATGGGTTGACCCCCGCTGTCCAAAAAGAAATCAACGCCGCCCTCAATGCCCACGGATTGATCAAAGTCCGCGTCTTCAGCGACGACCGGACATCGCGCGAACAGATTTACCAGACATTGGCGGCAGAACTCAACGCTGCGCCCATCCAACACATCGGCAAGTTGTTGGTGCTCTGGCGCCCGCAGCCTCCCAAGGAGCGCACCGTCGACGAAGACCGCATGCCCGGCCCGCGCGATGTGAAAGTGCTCAAATTCAGCAAGCGTGGCGGCCAGCGGCCCGAGATCAAGCAGTTGCGCGTCCTTGGCAACCAGCGATTGACGCCCGGCGGCCAGATCAAGCGGGCCAAGAAGCCCAAGCAGAAATCCGTCAAGAAGCGCCAGGCCGATTGATGGGCTCCAGCACGGCGCGAATGCGCCACGTGATCTGCATGAAATGGGGCACCAAATACGGCCCCGAATATGTGAACCGGCTTTACGCCATGGTCCGGCGTCATCTCACTGGCGATTTTCGCTTTGTCTGCCTGACGGATGATTCGACGGGCATCCGGGCCGAAGTGCAATGCCTTCCGATTCCCGCCTTGGACCTACCCGCCGGCATTCCGGAGCGCGGCTGGACCAAGCTCGCCACGTTCAGCGCCGATCTGCATGGCCTGTCAGGCACCGCACTGTTCCTGGACGTGGATGTCGTCGTCACAGGCGGTCTCGATGCCTTTTTCGAAGCGCCGGGCGAGTTCCTGATCATCCATGACTACAAACGCCCCTGGCGCATCACAGGCAATTCATCGGTGTATCGGTTCGAGATCTGTGCACACCCCGACGTACTCGAATACTTTCGCGGGCACTTCGATGCCATCCGCCGGAAGTTTCGCAACGAACAGGCCTACCTTTCGGACTTCCTGCATCAGCAGGGCAAGCTGAGCTATTGGCCCGCAGGCTGGTGCCCCAGCTTCAAGTACCACTGCATCCCTGCATGGCCTTCCAATTATTGGAAGCCGCCAATCGTTCCGGCCGACGCGCGCATCGTGATCTTTCACGGTGAGTGCAACCCGCCGGATGCCCTGGCAGGCCGGCGCAATCGCCGCTTTCGCCACATCCAGCCTGCCACCTGGGTGGCCGAGCACTGGAAAGAGTGAACGGGCAGTGAAAGGACCGTCCCCTGCGCCGAGAAATCAGCGCCGGGACGCTCGCCACAGGACGGCCAAAGCGCATCCCCACTGCAACGCGTACATCACGGTGCCCACGCTGTGCCACAGCCTTAGATTCTGGCGAGCGACGATGCGGGGCGATACGCCGTACTGCACCAGCAACGCCAGTAAAAGCCCACCGATCACGAAGACCAGCGCGGCCTGGGCCCAGTCCTCCTGCGTCTCCGCATGCCTTCGCTTGGACAACAGAAGAAGGCACACACAGCAAGCGATCGAGACGAAGGTTTGTGCCTCGAAAAGGCGTGCGGCCATGTTGCCGGCCACGGCCGGTGTGGGCAAATGCACGAACAGGAGCGGTACGGCCAGGAACCCGATGGCCGACAAACTCCCCCACCACAATGCGGCGGCCAGAATAGGCACGCGGTCATACATGGCAGCGTCTTTCGCTCAGATGTAGCTCACGCCCACCACTTCATAGCGGCGCAGGCCGCCAGGGGCCTGGACCTCGGCCGTGTCGCCCTCTTCCTTGCCGATCAGCGCGCGAGCGATGGGGCTGGACACATTGATGAGGCCCAGCTTCAGGTCGGCCTCGTCCTCGCCCACGATCTGGTAGGTGACGGCATCGCCGCTCTCTTCGTCTTCCAGCTTCACGGTGGCACCGAACACCACTTTGCCGCCCGCGTCCAGCGCGGTGGGGTCGATGATCTGCGCAGCGGACAACTTGCTCTCGACTTCCTGGATGCGGCCTTCGATGAAACCCTGCCGGTCTTTGGCGGCCTCGTACTCGGCGTTTTCGCTCAGATCGCCCTGGGCACGCGCCTCGGCGATGGCATTGATCACCGCAGGGCGTTCGACGGTCTTCAGACGGTGCAGCTCTTCCTTGAGCTTTTCAGCGCCGCGCTTGGTAATGGGAATGGTGGCCATTGAATCAGTCTCCACGTTCAATTCGACGCCGCGCAACGCGCGGCCCTCCTGGCGTCTTGCACACCCGTGGATGCACAAACGGACGCCCCAAAAGGAAACCGCCGCGCGTTGCCGCGCGGCGGTCTCTGGTCAGTGGCGATTATGCCGCGTTTGAGGCGGCCGGACGCTTAACCTGACTGTGCCGTTCAGGCCGTCAATTGCGCGTGCAGTTCCTGCACGGAATAAACGTCCAGATGGTCCAGATGCTTCATGCCTTCCACGGCCGCTTCGGCACCGAAGATGGTCGTGAAGGTGGTGACCCGGGCCTGCAGCGAACTCGTGCGGATCGCGCGGGAGTCGGCAATCGCATTGCGCCGCTCTTCCACCGTATTGATGACCATGACGATTTCGTCGTTCTTGATCATGTCCACGATGTGCGGGCGGCCTTCGGTCACCTTGTTCACCACGGTCACCGGCACGCCGGCCTCCGAGATCGCGGCAGCCGTGCCCTTGGTCGCCACCAGGTCGAAGCCCAGGGTGACCAGTTGCCGGCCGATTTCCACCGCACGCGGCTTGTCGCTGTTCTTCACGGTGAGGAACACCTTGCCGGACGTCGGCAGTTTCGTGCCGGCCCCCAGCTGGCTCTTCACGAAAGCCTCACCGAACGTCTTGCCCACTCCCATCACTTCGCCGGTGGACTTCATCTCCGGGCCGAGGATCGTGTCCACACCCGGGAACTTGACGAAGGGGAACACCGCCTCCTTCACGCTGAAATAAGGCGGCGTGACTTCCCGCGTGATGCCCTGGCTCGCCAGCGACTGCCCCGCCATGCAGCGGGCCGCCACCTTGGCCAACTGGATGCCCGTGGCCTTGCTGACGAAGGGCACCGTGCGGGATGCGCGCGGATTCACTTCGAGCACATAGATCACGTCCTTGCCATCCTTTTCCTGAATGGCGAACTGCACGTTCATCAAGCCCACCACGCTCAGGCCCTCGGCCATGGCCGCGGTCTGGCGCTTGAGTTCATCCACCGTGGCCTTGCTCAGGTAGTAGGGCGGCAAAGAGCAGGCCGAGTCGCCGCTGTGCACGCCGGCTTGCTCAATGTGCTCCATCACGCCCCCGATGAAAACCTTGCCTTCGGGATCGCGCAGGCAATCCACATCGCACTCGATCGCATCGTTCAGGAAACGGTCCAGCAGCACGGGCGAGTCGTTGCTCACCTTGACGGCTTCGCGCATGTAGCGTTCCAGATCCCGCTGCTCGTGGACGATTTCCATGGCACGGCCACCCAGCACATAGCTGGGGCGCACGACCAGTGGATAGCCCAACGCGGCAGCCTTCTCCAGGGCCTCCGGCTCGGTGCGTGCCGTGGCGTTGGGTGGCTGGCGCAGCCCCAGGTCGTTGAGCAGTTTCTGAAAGCGCTCGCGGTCTTCCGCAGCATCGATCATGTCCGGGCTGGTGCCGATGATCGGCACGCCCTCGGCCTCCAGGCCGAGCGCCAGCTTCAAGGGCGTCTGACCACCGTACTGCACGATCACGCCCGTGGGCTTTTCCTTGTCGACGATTTCCAGCACGTCTTCCAGCGTGAGCGGCTCGAAATAAAGCCGATCCGACGTGTCGTAGTCGGTCGAAACCGTTTCCGGATTGCAGTTGACCATGATGGTTTCATAGCCGTCCTCGCGCATGGCGAGTGCGGCGTGAACGCAGCAATAGTCGAACTCGATGCCTTGGCCGATGCGGTTGGGGCCACCGCCCAGCACCATGATCTTCTTGTTGGTGGTGGGCGCGGCTTCACACTCGTCCTCGTAGGTCGAGTACATGTAAGCCGTGTTGGTGGCGAACTCGGCGGCGCAGGTGTCCACCCGCTTGTAGACGGGTCGCACGTTGAGTGCCCGGCGCGCCTCCCGCACGGCCTTTTCCTGCGTCCGCAGGAGCTTAGCCAGGCGGCGATCGGAAAAGCCCTTTTTCTTGAGCGCGCGCAGCGTACCGGCGTCGATGGCAGCCAGCGCGCCATCCCCCTTTTCATCGGTCAGCTTGTCCAGATCCAGTTCGATCTTCACGATCTCTTCGATCTGCACCAGGAACCATTTGTCGATCTTGGTGAGGTCATGCACCTCGTCGACCGACAGGCCCATGGCGAAGGCATCGCCCACATACCAGATGCGCTCGGGACCAGGCTCGCCCAGTTCCTTTTCCAGCAGTTCGCGGTCCTGCGTCTTTTCATTCATGCCGTCCACGCCGACTTCCAGGCCGCGCAGCGCCTTCTGGAAAGACTCCTGGAACGTACGGCCCATGGCCATGACCTCGCCCACCGACTTCATCTGCGTGGTCAGGCGGCTGTCGGCCGTGGGGAACTTCTCGAAAGCAAAACGCGGAATCTTGGTGACCACGTAGTCGATCGAGGGCTCGAACGATGCGGGCGTGGCGCCGCCCGTGATCTCGTTCTTCAGCTCGTCGAGCGTGTAGCCCACCGCGAGCTTCGCCGCGACCTTGGCGATCGGAAAGCCCGTGGCCTTCGATGCCAGGGCCGACGAACGCGATACGCGCGGATTCATCTCGATGACGATCATGCGACCGTCTTTCGGATTCACCGAGAACTGCACGTTGGAGCCACCGGTATCCACACCGATCTCGCGCAGCACCGCGAGGGACGCGTTGCGCATGATCTGGTATTCCTTGTCGGTCAGCGTTTGCGCAGGCGCCACCGTGATCGAGTCGCCCGTGTGCACACCCATCGGATCAAGGTTCTCGATCGAGCAGATGATGATGCAGTTGTCCGCCTTGTCGCGAACCACTTCCATCTCGTACTCTTTCCAGCCGAGCAGCGATTCTTCGATCAGCAGTTCGTTGGTGGGCGAAGCCTCCAGGCCGCGCTTGCAGATGGTCTCGAACTCTTCAGGGTTGTAGGCAATGCCGCCTCCGGTTCCGCCCAGCGTGAAGCTGGGACGGATCACCGTGGGAAAGCCCACGGTCTTTTGTACCGTCCACGCTTCGTCCATGCTGTGGGCGATGCCCGAGCGGGCCGAGCCCAGGCCGATGCGGGTCATCGCATCCTTGAACTTGAGGCGGTCTTCCGCCTTGTCGATCGCCTCGGGCGTGGCGCCGATCAGCTCCACCTTGTACTTGTGCAGCACACCATTGCGCCACAGGTCGAGGGCGCAATTGAGCGCCGTCTGCCCGCCCATCGTAGGCAGGATCGCATCAGGGCGTTCCTTCGCGATGATCTTCTCGACGGTCTGCCACGTGATGGGCTCGATGTAGGTCACATCGGCGGTGGCCGGGTCGGTCATGATCGTCGCAGGATTGCTGTTGATCAGGATGACTTTGTAGCCTTCCTCGCGCAGTGCCTTGCAGGCCTGCACGCCGGAATAGTCGAATTCGCAGGCCTGTCCGATGATGATGGGGCCGGCGCCGATGATGAGGATCGATTTGAGGTCTGTGCGCTTCGGCATTATTTCTTCTCCATCAGCGCGGTGAAGCGGTCAAACAGGTAGGCGATGTCGTGCGGGCCGGGCGAGGCCTCGGGGTGCCCCTGGAAACAGAACGCAGGTTTGTCCGTGCGCTCCAGGCCTTGCAGCGTGCCGTCGAACAGGCTGATGTGCGTGGGGCGCAGGGTTGCCGGCAGCGACTCCATCTCCACGGCAAACCCATGGTTCTGGCTGGTGATGCTGACACGGCCGTTGTCCAGGTCCTTCACGGGATGGTTCGCGCCATGGTGGCTGTTGTCCATCTTGAAGGTCTTCGCACCGCTGGCCAGGGCCATGATCTGGTGGCCCAGGCAGATGCCGAAGGTAGGTACGCCGGCATCAATGATCTGGCGCGTGGCTTCGATGGCGTAATCGCACGGCGCCGGATCGCCAGGGCCGTTGGACAGGAACACCCCATCGGGCTTCATGGCCAGCACCTCGGCTGCCGGGGTCTTGGCCGGAACCACCGTGAGTCGGCAGCCGCGCTCGGCCAGCATGCGCAGAATGTTCTTTTTCACGCCGTAGTCGTAGGCCACCACGTGAAAGCGCGGCGCGGCAAGGGTGCCGTAACCCGAACCGAGCTTCCACTCGGTCTGGTCCCACGGATAGGCCGCGGAGGTGCTCACCACCTGGGCCAGATCCAGGCCCTTCATGCTGGGCGCCGCTTTGGCGGCGGCCAGGGCTTCGTCGATGCGCGCCTGGGTCACCGCTTCGCCGGCCGCAAGCCCGACGATGGCGCCGTTCTGCGCTCCGTGGGTGCGCAAGATGCGCGTGAGCTTGCGGGTGTCGATGTTGGCGATGGCAACGGTCTTCTCGCGCACGAGGTACTGCGAGAGAGTTTCGGTGCTGCGGAAATTGCTGGCCAGCAACGGCAGGTCTTTGATGATCAAGCCTGCGGCATGGACCTTGTCGGCTTCGATGTCCTCGGTATTGACACCGTAGTTGCCGATGTGCGGATACGTCAGGGTGACGATCTGCTGGCAGTAGCTCGGGTCGGTGAGGATTTCCTGGTAGCCGGTGATCGCGGTGTTGAACACCACTTCGCCGACCGTGGTGCCGGTGGCACCAATCGAATTGCCGATAAAGACCGTGCCGTCTGCGAGCGCCAGGATGGCGGGCGGGAAGGATCCCTGTAGAGACAAAAGCACTGGGTTCTCCGAATGGTTACGGGTCGCCCGGAGTCCGCAGGAAGACATTCCTGAAGACTGCTGCTTGTTGGGGGATTGCTTTGGTTGCTGCCGGGCGACGTTTTTGCGGGAAAGCCTCCAATTGTAGCCTCACTGAAAGAGCCTGCCGACTTCTGCGGCCCATTCAGCCATGCCACCCAGGTCCATCGAAGCCAAAGATCGTGAGCCAAGCAGTCTCTTTTGTCCTACACCGCGGCAGCCAACGCCTCCTGAAAGATCACGGCGATTGGCATCCCGCAGCGCGCGTGTCCCCTCACCGCCTGCTCCCCTCCTTCCTGTTTGCACGGCCTTTTGCCAAATCCGATGAAAGCATCCACAACGCGGTCTGTCGAACACAGCCTTCAACGGCTCGGGCAATGGCTTGCGGCTGCTGGCTACCGGTTCGTCACGGTAACGCCGCTCACGCACCAACGGGTGCTCGCGAGGCCGCACGACCCTGAAAGGTCGGACCTGCGCGATGCATTCGGATGGAACCGGCTGTTTTCGAAAGACCGGCTTCCTGCCGATCTCACACCATGCCTGCTGAACGATGGCTGGCTGCAGTCCACAGCAACCGGCCTTTTGCAGAGCAATGTCCGGTTCAGTTCGCTCGACGGACTGCTCTTCGCGCACTCCCCCTTCCCGACGGCACAAGAAGATGCCGTGTTCTTCGGGCCGGACACCTACCGGTTTGCCAGTTTCATTCGCCATCAGTTGAGGATGCTGCCTCTGCCTCGATCCCCACGCATTGCCGACATGGGGTGCGGTGCCGGGCCGGGAGGCCTTGTTGCCGCGAGGGCCTGGCAAGCGCAGCCCAACGGATCCGAAATCGTGCTGGCGGACATCAATCCCCGCGCGCTTTTGCATGCCACAGCCAATGTGGCCGTCGCTGGCTACCGCAACGTGCAGTGCGTTCAAAGCGACCTCTTTTCCAATGTGGCCGGCAGGTTCGATCTCATCGTCGCCAACCCGCCCTACCTGATGGACGACGCGAGCCGCGTCTACCGACATGGGGGTGGCCAGTTCGGAGAGGCCCTGTCCGAGCGCATCATGAAAGACAGCCTCGACCGCTTGACGCCCGGCGGCCGCCTGCTGCTCTACACCGGCTCCACCATCGTCGAAGGACGCGACGCGTTTCGAGACTCCGTCATGGCCTACGCCACGGCCCACGACTTCGCAGTGCACTATGAAGAACTGGACCCCGATGTCTTCGGAGAGGAGTTGCAGGGGCAGGCCTACGCCGAGGCGGATCGGATCGCGGCCGTCGGCGTGGTGGTGCAAAGGCGGGCTGCATGAGATTTCTGGGCATTGGGCAGACCAACGACCTGGCGGCCATGTACGGCGGCCTCCAGCGCCGCGGCCACGAGGTGCGGGTCGTGATTGAAGACCCTGCGTGCCACGACGTCTTCCAGGGCATCCTGCAGCGCGTCGAAGGATGGGAACGCGAACTGGGATGGATCAAGGCGGCTGGAAACGAAGGCGTGATCCTCTTCGAATCCGCGACACAGGGCGACCTGCAGGATGCGCTGCGCGCCGAAGGCTTTCATGTCATCGGCGGCAGTGCCCTCGGCGATCGCCTGGAGGCGGACCGCGCATTCGGGCAGAGTGCCTTGCAGGCCTCAGGACTGCAGGTAGCGGGCTGCCACCGTTTCACCGGCTATGGCGAAGCGATGGCCTTCCTCGATGACCATCCCGCAAGGTATGTACTTAAGTTCAACGGGGCCTCCAGCGAGCGCACACGCAACTACGTCGGCCAGTCCGGCGACGGCGCCGACGTGCGCGCCCTGTTGAGCATGCACGCGGGCAAGGCCCGCGCGGACCAAGCCGACGCGCCGGACTTCATCTTGATGGAGTTCATCCATGGGATCGAGATCGGGGTCGGCGGATACTTCAACGGCCATGACTTTCTGTCGCCCGTGTGTGTCGATTTCGAGCACAAGCGGTTTTTCCCGGGCGACTTGGGCGAACTCACCGGAGAGATGGGCACCATCGTCAGCTACCGGGAAAGCGCCTGCCTGTACGACACCGTCCTGCGCTCCCTCACGCCCCTGCTGCGTGATGGCGGCTATTGCGGTTACATCAACGTGAACCTCATCGCCAACGAAAGCGGGCTGTGGCCTCTCGAGTTCACCTGCCGGTTCGGCTATCCGGGGTTCGCGATCTGCGAAGCCCTTCACAACGATCCGTGGGAAACCATCTTTCGCAGAATGCTGCGCCGCGACACGTCGGACTTCGGCACTAAAAGAGGTTTTGCCTGCGGCGTGGTTCTCACCGTGCCGCCGTTCCCCTATCGGCACGGGTATGAAGAACTCTCCAAGGGGCTGCCGGTTTTCTTGAATCCCTCCATGACGCAGTCGCAGCGCGACAGCCTGCATTTTTCAGAGGTGGCGCTGCACCAGGGGCAGCTCGTGGCGAGTGGCTCGTGCGGCTACCTGGGCGTTGCCACGGGCGTGGGCGCAACGGTGCGCGCCGCCCACCTGGCCGCCCTGGATTGCGTTCGCCACGTGATCGTGCCCAATCTGCGGTATCGCAACGACATCGGCGAGCGACTAGACGGGGGCGAGCTGCAGCAGTTGCGCTCGTGGGGCTGGCTGCAAGCGAGACCATCGGCGGCGTAGGACCTTGCCGACCGGGGTTTGCGCCATCTGGTGGCTTCTGCCCCCCATTGCAGCACCGCAGCATGAAGCCATTCCTCCAGTCCATCGCCAACGATGCTCGCACAAAAAATTCATCCGTCCGTCGATCTGCATGGCAGCCCAACGTATCGCGCTTCAGATGCGCAACGCCCGAATGCAGTCGGTCCCTATCGCCGCCTGTACGAGGCGCTGCTGACACCCTCTCCCACGCCACGAGCCCGGCAGCAAGCCGCCCAATGGCTGCAGCGGCTGATGGACGAAAGCGAAGACGTCCCCAGCGAATTGTGCGAAGCATCTGAGGACCTGCATGCGTGGGCCCGCGAAAACGCACAGGCCGTGGCGCAGCGTTATCAAACCTACCTGGACGGGCGGCGTGCAGGCGGCGAGCGCCATTACTTTCGCAACCGCGCCCATGCGCTGAACTTTTTGGCATCGGTGGCGCCGACCAAGCTGGTGGATGGATCCTGGCTGTACGGGTTGGCACGACATACATCGACCGAACGGCTGCGGCCTTTGCTCCAGACCTACCTGGAAGAACTCGGAGACGGCGTGGCCCACAAAAACCACGTAACGCTCTATCGTCAATTGATGCGGCGGCACGGCCTTCAGCAAGACCTGCAACTGGACGATGCGAACTATCTGCAGGGCGCGGTGCAGCTGGCATTGGGATGGAATGCCGAGCGGTTCCTGCCGGAGGTCATCGGCTTCAACCTAGGTTATGAACAGCTCCCCCTGCACCTCCTGATCACGGCATACGAACTCAATGAGCTCGGGATCGACCCCTACTATTTCACGCTTCACGTCACGGTCGACAACGGAGACAGCGGCCATGCCTGGCAGGCCTGCGAGGCCGTACTTCAAATGCTGGAAGTGCAGCAAGACCGCGATCAATTCTGGCAGCGTGTGCGCGCCGGAAGCAAGCTGGCGGATGCCGGGCGCGGTACCCAGGAGGTCATCGCATCGTTCGACGCCAGGACCGAAGTGGTGAAAATCTTCCAACGGAAGGCACCGGCCGGCGCGGGCATGCATTCCGACTATTGCCGCATTGGCGGTCGCACCGTCAACGATTGGCTGGGGCCCCAGGGCGACATCGATGCCATGCTGGACGCGCTGGTGGACAATGGTTGGATCCAGTTGGGAGCGTCGGTGTCTCAAAGCCGGTTCTGGAATTTGCTTCAAGGGGAACGCGCGGAGATGTTCGGTGTTTTCACGGGATATGAATTGCAGGTGATCCACGATTGGATCCGCGGCGAAGACAGTCGCGACGGACAGGACCATGCCCAGCCCGCCTCCGCCAACCAAACGCGCAGGCTGCCCTCGTTCAGGGCCTTGGCACGTCACCGCTCTACTGCCAATCCCATCGGGGGCGCAGAGCCTGCTTTGGACCCCGAACTGCATCAGTTCAAAGAGCAGCTGCAGTCCCTGGAAGGAGAGCAACGCCGGCAGTTCCTCAGCGCCGCGCTGTCTCCTGCGACCCATTGGACTTCGACGGGGTTGTTCGCCACCCGGCTCTTCATCAGCGAAGGCTGGGCAGCCTGAACCGGTAAAGCCGCCCCTCCCAGGCTGGCGGTGGACCGCAAAAATTCATACGGGCGACGGCGCTTGCAGCGATGAAGGGTCGCTTCCGATGGCATTCAACTGCCCGTTCCCTCCGATGCGGAAGTGCGTGTTCTGCCCGGCCGCAATCGCCACATAGGCCGCAAAGCAATGGGCCGGCAAGATCAATGTGCCAATGGCGTCTGTGGCCGTGACTTCAAAGCCAGCGGATGCTGGCTGCTCGCTGAGGGTGAAGCCGATCAGAAGCATCTGCCCCAGCCCCGCCACTTTGGCGCCGATCAGTTCAATACAACCCACCGCCTGCTCCACCACCCATCCCGAGGCGCTGTAGGGTGTATGCCCGCCAAGGGCGATGGTGCGCACTCCCCGTGCTTTGACAACGCTGTATTGCTCCCAGGCAGGCGCGAGATTGAGCGGAGAAAACTGCTGAAAGAGTCCGCGATGGCGTTGGGCCCGAGTGGGGTAATTGGTGCTCATGGATTGCCTCATGGAATGGGTTCTGGTGCTCCAGCCCATGCTGGATCAGCCACCGAAACGAATGCCCGGGGCCGTGCAGCAGAAAGGATTCGACACCCGTGCCACTGTTGATGGCAATCGGCGTGCCAGCACTGTCCGTCAATGCACCCACCGAGGGGCGCATCTCGCTGGCACCGCTGCTTTCTTGATTTGCAAAAGGGGAGGCCTGAACGGACACTGTCATGCGCTCTACGCGCGGCGTGCAACGGACACATTGCGCGTACGCCCGTTCAGGCGCTGGAATCAACGGCTTTGGGGATTTGGATCGCCACCGGCCACCTGCTGCTGACCGGTTCCCGTCTTGGGTTTTGCTTTGGGGGCGCTGCCCGACGCACCGCCCTCGGAACTGGCTGCCTCAACCGCCTTGGCAACGGCAGAACTGCGGCTGCTATGGCTCTTGGCGCCTGCTGCGCGGGCTTCTTCGGAGGTGAACTGATGCGCCGTGCCCTTTTGATGCGCTGCCTGCCCACCCTTGCTTGAGATTTCGCGTTGTTTTGCCGCGTCCATGGCGGCGAAGCCACGATTGCTACCGGATGGATTGCCTTGGTTGGCCATTTCGATACTCCTTCAATGTGCTCCCGTGGAGGGGAACGGCCCAGGCCCGGCCATGAAACCGGGCTTGCCAAGGCAGAGGCAATCGACATGCCCATTGCGAACGCGCGCCCTTGCGCGGCTAACGCGCGGTGTCCGGCTGGCTCGCCCGCGCCACCCAACGCGCAGCCTCTTGCCGTGCATGTCTGCGACGGGCAATGCCCGCATAGAGCGTCTGCACCAAGTCGATCGCATCGGAATCCGCTTGTGCGGCACTGGCCCGCACCTCTGCGCAGGCCACGGTCGTGATCTGGGGTTGCATGCCCTGCAGCACATCGACCAGCCCACACCAATGGCCTTCTACCGCCGAGGTGCGGGAAAACAAGGTCAATCCGTCGATGGAAGCCCAGGCGAAAGCCATGATTGATCTTTGGTGAATGGGGTCTCCGCCCGCCGGGTGGAGGCGGTTGGCTCAAAGGTTCCTGTGCCGTTCCGGCGCCGCCGAAATGCGAAGCGCCTGACGGTATTTGGTGACCGTGCGCCGAGCGACCGAAAACCCTTGCTGCGCCAGCAGGCTGGCAATCGCCGCATCGGACAAAGCATGTGAGGGCGACTCGGCCGCAATCAACTCCGAAACCAGTTCCTTGACGGCCGCGGGCGCACAGGTAGTGCCATTGCGCGTGGACAGCCCGCGTGAGAAAAAATACTTGAGCTCATGCAGGCCGAACGGGGTCGCCATGAACTTGTTGTTGGTGACACGGGACACGGTGGATTCGTGCACCCCCACCTCCTGCGCAATCTGTCGCAGCTTCAGCGGCTTGAGCGCCAGCGGGCCGTGCTCGAAAAACGCCTGCTGATGCCGTCCGATGGCTCGCGCCACCGCCAGGATGGTGGCAAACCGCTGCGCCACATTGCCCACCAGCCAACGCGCTTCCTGCAGGCAGGCGCTCAACGCCGCACTTTCACCATTGCGCTTGCGCTGCTGAAACATCCGCGCATAGGCGGAATGCACCCGAAGACGGGGCATTACGGCATCGTTGAGCACCATCTGCCACCCTCGCCCGCCCTTCACCGCAACGATGTCAGGCACCGCGAACGGCACATCGTCTTGCAGGAAGGCTCGACAAGGACTGGGATCGAGCGTGCGAATCTGCGCGCAAACCGCTGCCGCAGCCTCGCGCGACACTCCCAGCGCCTCGGACAGCCGTGTGGGATCGCGCAGGGCCACGGCTTTCAGGTGGCTTTCAATGGCACGGCGCACCAGATCCCGGCTGGTGCCGCACTTCAGGGTGTGCAATTGCAATAACAGGCAATGCTGAAGGTCCACTGCGGCAACGCCTGCAGGGTCCAGTCCCTGGACCCGGCGCCACGCCATGCGGATTTCCTGTTCGTCCGGCTTCGGAGACAGGGCCATGGTGTGCACCGCCTGTTCGATCTCTTCGACTCCGCCGCGCAGGTAGCCATCGTCGTCCAGGGATTCGATGACCGCCCTTGCCAAAAGAAGATCGCGCTCCGGCAGACGAAGCAGGTCCAGTTGCCCATGCAAATGGGCGCGCAATGTGATGGGGGCCGCCGACTGCTCCCAAGCCCCGTCCCCATCGCTGTCGGAAGATTGGATCCGGCTGCTGCCGGACGACAGATTCCAATCGCTCAACGGCGCGTCTTGCGTGTCCTGCTGCGCATCCCCCTCGTCGGCTTCCAGCAGCGGATTGCTCTCCAAAGCCTCCCGCACCGCACGCGCAAAATCCTGTGAGGACATCTGCAGCAGGCGCACGGCTTGCTGCAAGCGGGGCGAAGCATTCTGGGTGAGCGCGGCGGAGGTATTCAGACTAAGCTGGCTCATCGAAGGTCCGTTGATGGTGGGCTCATCCCATGCAACAAAGCAAGGCATATGCCACTCAACCTTTTGCCTTGAAAGCGCTTGCCCAGCCTTGAAAACCAGCACCCGGCGCTATCCTTCAATGCATGGCATGTCGCTCAACCGGTAGAGATTGCCGCAATTCCTGCCGGTTTCAGACAGAGGTGCGCTCCATGGCCCGGTTCTTACCGGCATTGACTGGCACGCGGCATGCTGCGGCACTGGCACCCGGCAACACCATCACGAGCGGAACGCCCCTGCCTCACCATGAACAACACCTCCACACCCATCCCGACTACAGCGCCTCGCCTATCCGCCGAAGTCCCCGGCGGGCATGGCGCAGGTGGGCAGCCTCCCCCTGCAGCAGCCCCTGCTGCGGTGCCGCAGTGGCTTTCCATGGCTGGTGTGGGGCACGAATTGCGCACCCCGCTGGGCGCCCTGTCCGCAGCGCTGGAGGTGATTGCGCTCGCCCCCCATCCGATGCCCATCCAGAGCGAAGCATGCGCGGTGGCCGCGCGGCAGACGCGGCATCTGTCATCACTGCTGGAAGATCTGCAGGACGTGCTGGCAGCGCGCGAAGGTCGCATGGAATTGCGGCGCGTGGCACTGGACTTCTCGGAGCTGGCGCGGCAGGCCTGGGAGGCACTGGTGAACTCCAACGGGGGCTATGACTGCACCCAGCAGATCGCTCCAGGCCTGCGGGTCATGGCCGATCCCCGCCTGATGCGCCGGGTGATCGATCAGCTTCTTTGCCGAGCGTGCAAAGCGGGAGCGCCGGGAATGCGCATGGACCTGACCGTGTCCACGCAAGGGGGCGAGGTGCGCGTGGAAGCTCACGGCCTGCCCAGAGACGACATGGGGCGGCCCTCGGGAACTGCATGCCCGCTGAATCTGCATGTGCGCATTGGTGTGCCCGCTACCTTAGCAGACCTTCTTGCCGACCACGTCATTCAATTGCATGGGGGGCGCATCGCTCCGTTGGCCGACGAAGAGGGGCGCTATCTTGCCCTGCCTTGCCTTGCAGAGGCGCCGCCACCGCCTGCCAGACTGCGGCGCCCGAAAGTGCTGATCGCGCTGCACGACGGGCAAGACCGCCAAGCGGCAGGGCAAACCCTGGAGCGGCAGGGATACCTCGTGCTGGAAGGCACAGCGATGCAGCCAGCGCTGGACCTGTTGCTGCAGAACGTGCCGGATCTGGTGCTGGCAAGCGCCCAGCCGGCTGCAGCGGCACGCCATCTCGCAACCGCAGCCCGAGAAGCAGGCTACGCCGGGTGCATGGTGGCCGTGGCACCTGCCATGCACTCCGAGCAAGAGGCACTGGACACAGCCGGCGCACGGCGCGCAGGTTTCGACGCATGGGCAGCGTGGGCCGACTGGCCCCAAGTAGTGACGGATATGTTGGAATCCCGAAGCGACTGACCGCTGTACGTTCGTTTACACCAGCAACCACAATCGCCGCAAATAATTCCTCTTTTTCAAATTCTTACTCGGGGAGACTTTGCATGGCCCATGCCCTGGTAGTTGAAGACGATGCCGACTCCGCGCGCATGCTGGCGAGCTTATTGCACACTGGCGGATTCACGGCAGCCACAGCCTCTTCGCTCCGGGATGCGCGCCGCCAGATCGCCCTGCAGCGCCCCGATATCGTGCTGCTCGACCTGCAGTTGCCAGACGGCAATGGCCTTTCACTGTGCGAGGAGGCCGAGTTGCTCTCCTATTCGGAAGTGGTGCTGATCACCGGCCACGCCAGCCTGGACACCTCGATCCAGGCCCTTCGCCTGGGCGCCGCGGACTACCTCATCAAGCCGGTGGACACGCGGCGGCTCAATGCCGTGCTGTCCCGTGCACGCTCTCCCTCCACCCTGCTGGCCGAGATCCAGGACATGCGCCTGCAGTGGGAATCGACCGGCCGCTTCGGCCACCTGCTGGGCCGGTCGTCCATCATGCGCGAGGTGTACGAGCAGATCGCCTGCGTGGCCGGCACGTCGGTTTCGGTGTTCGTGACAGGAGAGAGCGGCTCCGGCAAGGAATTGGTTGCCCGCTCCCTCCATGACCTCAGTCGGCGGCGCGATGGGCCTTTTCTGGCGGTGAACTGCGGCGCGATCTCGCCCCAGCTGATCGAGAGCGAAGTCTTCGGCCACGAGCGGGGCAGCTTCACGGGGGCGGACCGGCAGCACCTGGGGTTTTTCGAGCGCGCCAATGGCGGCACCCTCTTCCTGGACGAAATCACCGAGATGCCGCTGGAGCTGCAGGTCAAGCTCTTGCGGGTGCTGGAGACCGGCACCTTCATGCGCGTCGGGTCCACCGAAGCGCGGCACACCGATGTGCGCATCGTGGCCGCCAGCAATCGCGAACTGGCCCAGGCCGTGGTCGATGGCGCGTTGCGGGAAGACCTGCTTTACCGCCTCAACGTGTTCCCCCTTCACCTGCCGCCCCTGCGGGACCGGCTGGAAGACCTGCCCCTTCTGGCACAGCATTTCCTGGACGACATCGCAGCACGTGAGGGGGGCCGAAAGACGCTGACCACTGCCGCCCTGGATCGCTTGGCGGAGTACCGATGGCCCGGCAATGTGCGCGAATTGCGCAACGTGCTGCAGCGCGCTTTCGTGATGACGCAGGAAGGGCCGGTCACCGAGCGCTGGCTGCCCCGCGACCTCGTGCCGTCGCAGCCGCAGCTTCCAATCCAGCCGCTTGCACCGCAGCAGCCGGAGGTGGCACTGCCGACCAACGGCGCTGCCACCCCCACCGAACTGCGCCTGCCGCTGGGCAGTTCCCTGGCGGAAGTAGAGCGGGCGCTGATCCTGGCCACCTTCGCCCACTGCGGGCAACGGCGCGAGCAGACTGCCGCCATGCTGGGCATCAGCATGAAGACGCTGTACAACCGGCTGAAGGAATACGGCGCCAGCGCTTGACCAGGCGCACAGTGGCGCTGTCGCGGCCCCGTGCAATCGCAGGCACGGCTCTTCACGCGGGCCCCGGGCCTGCGGAGGTGCGCCGACGCGGTTCGTTGCCAAGGCCCTGAATCCTGAACCCGCCACGTGCCAGGCACACTGGGCGTGCACGCCATTGCCCGCTCCGGCAGTCCGCCCCCGTCCTCCAGCGCAGTGCCTCCCGTCCCATCGCCGGAAACGCCCCACCCGGACACGGCTCCGAACGGGCCCCATGCATGCTTTCCGCCATCGCCTGCCAGACCACGCCTTCGACCGCCAAGGCCCACGATCAATAATCGGTATTCATTAGAAAGACGCCAACATGGATGACTCGCTGACCACCCCCGACGAAGCCGAAGAGCATGTGGGAGAGGCGCTGGACAGCGTGGCGCCGGCGCGGGCCTATCACATGCTGCCGTTGATCGGCCTGGGGGGTTCGGCGGGCAGCATCTCGGCCCTGCAGACCTTTCTGCAGTCCATGCCCGAAGACCCCGGGCTGGCTTTCGTAGTGATCCTGCACCTATCGCCCGACCACGACAGCGAGCTGGCCGATATCCTGCAGCGCTCCACCTCCCTGCGGGTGCTGCAGGTGCGCGAGACCTGCAAGGTCCAGGTCAACACCGTCTACGTCATCCCGCCGGGCAAGGTCCTGCGCACCTATGACGGCTTTCTGCAGTTGGCCGACCTGCCGAGCCCGCGCCATGGCCATGTGACCGTGGACCTGTTCTTTCGCATGCTGGCAGACACCCATGGGCCGCATGCCACGGCCATCGTGCTGTCGGGCATGGATGGCGACGGTGCTATCGGCATCAAGCGCATCAAGGAGCGCGGCGGTCTCACCATCGCCCAGGACCCGGACGAGGCGGAGCACAGCAGCATGCCCCGCTCGGCGCTGGCCACCGGCATGGTGGACTGGACGCTGCCCGCGGCGGCCATGCCCGGCCGGCTGCTGGAGTACTACCGGCTCGAGCACCGCCTGAAGCTGCCTTCGGAGAAGGGACCCCCGCCCATGGAAAACCCGATTCCCCATGGCATGGCCACGGAAGCAGCCCTGCGCGACGTGCTGATCTTCCTGCGAACGCGGACCGGACGGGACTTCGCCTACTACAAGCGGGCCACCATCCTGCGGCGCATCGGCCGTCGCATGCAGGTCAACGGCATCGCCGAGCTGCCGGGCTATCTGGATTGCCTGCGCACGCGGCCCGGCGAAGCCGGAGCGCTGCTGCAGGATCTGCTCATCAGCGTGACCAACTTTTTTCGCGACGGCGAATGCTTCAGTGTGCTGGAGGCGCACATCGGGGCGCTGTTTGCCGGCAAGGGGCCAGGGGATTCGCTGCGCGTTTGGGTAGCGGCCTGCGCCACGGGCGAGGAGGCCTACTCCATCGCCATCTTGCTCAGCGAATACGCCCGCAAGGTGGATGCGGCGCCGGTGATTCAGGTCTTCGCCAGCGACCTGGATGACGAGGCCATCGGCATCGCCCGCGAGGGGATCTATCCCACGACCATCGAGGCCGATGTGTCGGAAGAGCGGCTGCGCCGGTATTTCGTGAAGGAGCACCGCGGCTATCGGCTTCGCCGCGAAATTCGCGAAATGGTGCTGTTCGCGGTGCATGACGTGCTCAAGGATTCGCCGTTCTCGCGGCTCGACCTCGTCACCTGCCGCAACCTGCTGATCTACCTGAACCGCAACGCCCAGCACCGCGTGTTCGACACCTTCCATTTCTCGCTCAAGCCCCGCGGGCTGATGTTTCTGGGCTCGTCGGAATCCGTCGAAGACAACAGTCCCCTGTTTGCAGTGCTCGACAAGAAGCACCGCATCTACAGCCACCGCCCCGCCTCGCGCTCGGGTATGCCAGGGCATTCCGCGCCCGGCACCGTCTCGCTCGCCATGGAGGCGCAGCATGCCGCGCGGTCCGGCCCGGTGCTGGCCGGCCCGGCCTTTACCTCGACGCCCCCGGCCTCGCGCGATCTGCCGCCTCTCGAGGGCCGCAGCCACAACTGGGGCGAGCTGCATTTCCGGCTGCTGGAGAAGATCGCGCCGCCCTCCGTGCTGATCGATGCCGGCCACGACATCGTGCACCTGTCGCCCAATGCCGGCGAGTTTCTGCGCTTTCAGGGCGGCGAGCCCAGCCGCAACCTGCTGCGCGCCATCCACGAGGACCTGCGCATCGAGGTGCGCGCTGCGCTCTACCAGGCAGCGCAGCGCAAGATGGCCGTGGAGACCCCGCCTTTGGCCTTCACCCATGCCGGCGGCGAAATGGTGCTGGTGGTCCGCATCGTCCCGTTCCACGAGGCGCCGGGTTTTCATCTGGTGATCATTCAGCCCGCGTCGGCGCTGCAACCGCTGCTGCCCATGCCGGTGCGCCCCATGGCGGTCTCCGAGCCCCTGGCGCAGCACCTGGAGCAAGAGCTTGAGCGCATGAAACTGCACCTGCGCGACACGGTCGAGCAGTACGAGGTCTCCACCGAGGAACTCAAAGCGAGCAACGAAGAATTGCAGGCCATGAACGAAGAGCTGCGCTCGGCCACCGAGGAACTCGAAACCAGCCGCGAAGAACTGCAGTCGATCAACGAAGAGCTGACCACCGTCAACCACGAGCTCAAGAGCAAGGTCGATGAACTCGGCCACTCCAACAGCGACATGCACAACCTGATGGACGCCACCGCGATCGCGACGGTGTTCCTGGACCGCGATCTGTGCATCACCCGCTTCACGCCCTCGGCGATCACGCTGTTCAAGCTGATTCCCACCGACATCGGACGCCCGCTGTCCGACCTGGCGACCCACCTCGACTACCCGGAAATGACCTCCGATGCCCGCCGCGTGCTGGAGCGGCTGGTGCCGATGGAGCGCGAGGTCGGCAAGGGCGGCGGCCAGTGGTTCCTGGTCAGGGCCCTGCCCTACCGCACGCTGGACGACCGCATTGCCGGGGTGGTGCTCACCTTCGTGGACATCACCGAGCGCAAACACAGCCAGGAGGCCTTGCGTGTCTCGCAGGACCGATTCAGCCTCATCGTCAGCCAGGCGACGGCCGGGGTGATGGAAGTGTCGCTGGACGGGCGCATCGAATTCACCAACCGCAGCTACCGCGAGCTGCTGGGCTACTCCGAGGCCGAAATCGTGGGCATGTCGATGCTCGATCTCGTCCACCCCGACGACCGGGCCGAGAGCGCGCGGCTGTTCGACAAGCTCGCCCGCCACGGCGAGCCCTTCCAGGTCGAAAAGCGCTGCATGCGCAAGGACGGCTCGGTGATCTGGACCTTCAACAACGTGAGCCGACTGTCGAACGTGCAAGGCCGAGCCGACGCCGCGCTGGTGATGTGCACCGACGTGACGGAGCGCAAACGGGCGGAAGAAGCCCTCAGCCGCAGCGAGGAGCAACTGCGGCTCATCGTGGAGAACGCGGTCGAGTTCGCCATCTTCTCCACCGATCCGCAGATGCGCGTGACCCGCTGGAACGTGGGCGCCGAGCGCCTGCTCGGCTACCCCGAGGCCGAGGTGCTCGGACAGCCCGCCGACATCATCTTCACCGACGAAGACCGTGCCCTGGGCGCGCCGCAGATCGAGGTGCGCCAGGCGCTGACCGATGGCCGCGCCATGGACGACCGCCTGCACCGCCGCAAGGATGGCACCACCTTCTGGGCCAGCGGGGTGTTGATGCCGATGCTGGACGATGGCGCCGTGGTCGGCTTCGTCAAGATCCTGCGCGACCAGAGCCGTGCCCGCCAGGCCCAGGAAGACCTGGAGACCAGCCGGGCCGAACTGGTCGAGGCCCTGCGGCAGAAAGAAGCCGCGCACTCTGCGCTGGAAGCCGCCGACGCCGCCAAGGACCGGTTCCTGGCCGTGCTGTCGCACGAGCTGCGCAACCCCCTCGCCTCCATCCGCAATGCCGCCGAAGCGCTGCAGTCGGGGCAGTTGAACGACCGGGAGCGGGCCCAGTCGTCCAACATCCTGGACCGGCAATCCGCCGCCATGAAGACGCTGCTGGACGACCTGCTGGACGTCTCTCGCCTGCGGCTGGGACGCCTGACCCTGCACCGCCGCCGCATCCTGCTGTCCGAGGTGGTGGACATGGCCATCGAAACCACGAAGCCCGCCATCGAAGCCGGCGCGCACCGGCTGGAGGTGGTGCTGCCGCACACGCCGGTGGTGCTCGATGCGGACCCGGTGCGGCTCAGCCAGGTGCTGTCCAACCTGTTGGCCAACGCCGCCAAATACACCCCGCAGGGCGGGCACATCGGGATACGGGCCCACGTGGACCAGCGCACCGCCGTGATCGCCGTGACGGACAACGGCATCGGCATGGAAGCGGGCAACATCCACAGCATGTTCGGCATGTTCGTGCAGGAAACTTCCGACCTGCCCGGCGCACGGGGTCTGGGCATTGGGCTGGCGCTCGTGCGCAGCATCGTGGAACTGCACGGCGGCCTGGTGGAGGGCAGCAGCTCGGGCCCCGGCCAGGGCAGCACCTTCACCGTGCGTCTGCCGCTGGCGCAGGCCGAGCCCCTCGCCCCTCTGCCGGAGCCCGAGCCGCCCGCCCCGCTGCGCAAACTGTCCACCACGGCGCCCAAGGTGCTGGTGGCCGACGACAACGCCGATGCGGCCTGGAGCATCGCCACCCTGCTGCAGATCTCCGGCTGCGAGGTGAGCACCTGTTCCGACGGCCCCGCAGCGCTTGAGGCTGCCCGCCAGGCCATGCCGGACGTGGCCGTGCTCGACATCGGCATGCCAGGCATGAGCGGGCACGAGGTGGCACGCCAGATGCGTACCCTGCCGGGCGGTGAGGACGTGCAACTGATCGCGCTGACCGGCTGGGGCCAGGAGGCGGACCGCAACGCAGCCGCCGAGGCAGGTTTCGACGCCCACATGGTCAAGCCCGTGGAGGTCCAGAAACTCGTGGCGCTCATCGAGGCCCGCCAGCGAGGCAAGGCATCGCACTGAGCCCTCAACCATTTGCTATATTTTTTATAGCACAATGCCCTAGTACTTATTGCGGCAGAGGCCTTTTTGATCCATGGTGCTTGGGCGGCATCCGAAATGAATGAGGGGTGGGCCGCTCTGCCGGACCGTGCCCCCCCCGCGCGCTCCCATCCCCTATCGGGCAACGCGCAGCGGCATGCCGGCCCCCTCCGACAACCGCGCCTGACCGCTTGGCCGCTTGGCCGCTTGGCCGCTTGGCCGCCCAATGGTCCTTTTGCGGACTGGCGACGTCCGCGCCGCGCCGCCCCCGCCCCCGCCCAACCACCACCCATCCTTGAGGAGCGAATGCACATGAGCGAAAGACCCAGCCAATCACAGATTCTGGAATCCCTGTCGGTGGTGCGCGAGTTCGATGTGGAGGCCGAGCTGGAGCGCCGTGTCGATTTCCTGGCCCAGTACCTTGCCCGCACCGGGCGACGGACCTACGTGCTCGGGATCAGCGGCGGCGTGGATTCGCTCGTCGCCGGCTGCCTGGCGCAGCGGGCCGTGGCCCGCCGGCGAGCCTCCGGAGAAAGCGCCCGTTTCATCGCCATGCGGCTGCCGTATGGCCAGCAGCGGGACGAGGCCGAGGCCGCCAGGTGCCTCGACTTCATGGCGCCGGATGAGGTGCGCACCGTCGACATCCGCGCATCGGTCGATGCCATGCAGCAGGCGCTGATCGCTGCCGGCGTGGACCTGGGCGATGCCGCGTCGCAAGACTTCCTGGTCGGCAACATCAAGGCGCGGGCCCGCATGGTGGCGCAATACGCGGTGGCCGGCGCCACGGCCGGGCTGGTCATCGGCACCGATCACGCCGCCGAAGCGCTGATGGGATTTTTCACCAAGCATGGCGATGGAGCGGCCGACGTGCTCCCTCTGGCGGGCCTGAACAAGCGCCGCGTGCGCGCGGTGGGCTTCGCGTTGGGCGCGCCCCGCGATCTGGTGATGAAAGTGCCCACGGCCGATCTGGAAACGCTGGCACCGCAGCGGCCCGACGAAGACGCATTCGGGGTGAGCTACGAAGCCATCGACGATTTTCTGGAAGGCCTGCCCATCGACCGCGAAGCTGAGCGGATCATCGTGAAAACCTACCTCGCCAGCGCCCACAAGCGCCACGCCGCCGTGGCGCCGGCCATCGCTCGGCCTGGGCTCTAGACAGGCTTTACTTCCCCAGACAGCGGCCGTTCGCTACCGAGGGAACAGAAAAAACCGCTGCAAAAGTTACCGCGCGGCACCTCGCAAGCAATTGCTCTCCTGCCACAGAGCCTGCCGGTGGCGATGGCTGAATGCACTGCCAAGCGTCACCGGCACTGGCGCGGGTGGCTCGAGCCATGGGCCTCACAGGGTGCATGGCGTGTTCCGCGGAGTCTCCACCAGCAACGCGGGACAGCGCAGATGCAGGGGATCTGCTCGCCCACACCACCGCTCTGCAATGCCATCGGCCCGGGCCCGCTCCTGCGGCACACCGCTTGCCCTGACCCCATCGACGCCGCATGGCGTCGCCTGTCGGTGAACCCGCTGGCTCAACCCCACAAGGAGCATTCATGTTTTCTCATAACAAGCGGCTGCAGTACACCGTACGAATCAGCGAAACCAATCCCGGCCTCGCCAACCTGCTGCTGGAGCAGTTCGGCGGACCCCAGGGCGAACTCGCCGCAGCCTGCCGCTATTTCACCCAGGCACTGGGCGAGGACGACCCCGGCCGCAAGGACATGCTCTTCGACATCGCCACCGAGGAACTGAGCCATCTGGAGATCATCGGCACCATCGTGGGCATGCTCAACAAGGGCGCCAAGGGCCGGCTGGCGGAAGGCGTTGAAAAGGAAGGCGACCTCTACCGCTCCATCACCGGCGCAGGGAACGACAGCCACCTCACCCAGGTGCTGTACGGGGGTGGCCCGGCGTTGATCAATTCGGCAGGCGTGCCCTGGACCGCTGCCTACATCGACACCATCGGCGAGCCCACCGCCGACCTGCGGTCGAACATCGCAGCCGAATCCCGCGCGAAGATCGTGTACGAACGCCTCATCAATCTCACGGACGACCCGGGCGTGAAGGACGCGCTGACTTTCCTCATGACGCGCGAGATCGCCCACCAGAAGTCGTTTGAAAAAGCGCTCTATGCCATCGAACCGAACTTCCCTCCCGGCAAGCTGCCAGGCGATCCGCGCTTCACCAGCGTGTACTTTCGCACCTCGCAGGGAGAGCCCGAAGTGCGGGGCGCATGGAACGAAGGGGACCGCTGGAACGTCGTTCCCCTGCCCCAGGGCGCGGAAGCGGTGGATGGCGGCGATGGCCTGGCGACCGTGACCCTGAACGAGCTGGAAGCGCCCGCCGTGGAGCAGATGGCTGAACGCACGGCATCGCAGCCCGACATCGATCCCACCACGGGTGCCGAACTGGGCATGGGAGAGGATCTGGACCCTGTGGGTGATGCGGGCGGTTTGCGCAACGTACCGAAAACGCTCGAAGACTAATGCGCCTGAGCGCGTTCCCGCGGCCTTGGTGATGTCCCGATGAGGTACTTTCCGCAGCCCGGGGGCAAGCCCCGGGTGGTTTTTGGTTCGCACGCGCAGTCAATGGCATCCTGCAGCGCAAAAGCCATCGCGCCGATCATCAAGTTAGCGTGATGGTGCACGGTGGCGGTCATGACCGCGCACGTGCTCCGATCGCCATCTATGCGTTTTCTCAACGGCTGCGTTGACCTCGGCGCGCCACGGCACAGCCCACGGCAAGACCCGCCGCGAAAGTCGCACAGATCGTTGCCATGGACCGCTGGGAGCGGTCATCGCCAAGGCGTGGAGTGCCATCGGCAGGTTCGACCCAACGACCCACCGTGCCGGTAGTGCCCACCTCATGGCGCCCCCACCATGCGAGCACCACTGTCGATGCGAAGCTGGCCAAAGTCCCTGCCATCAGCCCCACGCTCATCACGGAGCGTGCCGTTGCCTCCTGCCCTTTCTGAGCATGCGGCAGGGATTGCAAATCCAATGGCGGTAGAACGTGAACCTGAGTCACAGCGATCGACAACGGATCGCTGGCAGGAAACGACTCCTCGATCCCATGGTCGAGAGCCGGCTCCGTGTGTGCCGGATCGGCTGCCGCTCTCAACGCCGGAGCAGTGCCTTCGGGCGCAGGAGAAGGATGGCTTTCAGACGTCGGGAAGGGAAAGGCATCAGGGCTGCGGGTGTTCATGAGAGATTTCCTTCCAGAGACCACGGCGGGATGAATGAAGGGGCGGCGGAGCACGGAGGGCCGTCCGGCTAGCCATTTCGAAGGGGGTCTGATGGCTTGCCGGAGTCCGCAGCAACATCGCGCCCTCTTCCCCCTCCTTTTGCGATGCAGGCCGTTTCTGCGGCATGCGCTGCATTGCGGGATCTGTTTCGACCAATGCCGGGCTGGGATGATCGGGGTCCTTGCGCGGCTTGCCGTCCGGGGAATCGACCTGATTCACCATGGCTTCACCTCCGACATGTCGATAACCGCAACTTGGCAGGACTGCGTTCCTGTAGCAATGCGCGTCATGGCAGGTGCCGCGTTGGCGGTGTTTGAAATACCGGCTGGTCTGGTGGTTTGCATGAATTTCTTTTCCCAGGAGGAATCAGTTTGCGAACCACCGTTCGGCGCAGGTGTAGGACTGCAGCGCTCATGCCGCAGTGGCGCTACAGGCCGCGATGCCGAGGAAAAACCGGTTTTAGATGCAAGGCCCTGGAGTCGATGCGGGCCATGGTGGCCACCGCCACATTCGATGATGAAGCGTGTCGGGCAACGGCAGGAATCGGCAAGTCCGACTCGCGGGCGATTTCGGCGCGACGGGCGCAACACTCCGCGAAGCGCTCGGGCAAGAAAAAACCGCCACAGCCTGACGTTGTCAGAGTGTGGCGGTGTTTTGAGTGGTGGAGCTGGCGGGAGCCAATTTTTTACACTTTGAAGTGTTTCCCCTGCCAAAAACTCCTATGTTTTCAAGGGCTTAGACGCCTACTACAAAGCTCCACTACGTTCGGAGAGTCCAAAGGAAGGTGGCAGTGTGCCCCCAAAGTGTACCCCGTAGTGTCCCCGTAAGCAGGGGCACAGCATGCAGAACTTGCGGACGTGGGTTCAAGGCAGTCGATGGAAGCGAAGCGTTCAAAGCGGGTACTATTGAACACAATCGGATACTACTAAGAGCAGCAAAGTCCTGCCGTAAAAATTCATCACCTGCCAGAGGGAATTCCAGAAAAATGAGAACTAGCCAGACTCAAATCATACGAATCGGCGGATTTTTACTCTCGCTTTTCGCACTTGCTTCGGGAGTACATGCCGCGAGCTTTGATTGCCAAAAAGCAAAGTCCATAAACGAACGTCTAATTTGGGAGCCTCTCACAACCCCATGTTTGACGAATCCGAACAGGAATGAGTGGGCGCCAGCAGCCGTTTGAGCGTGATGAGGCCCAGCAGCGGTCTGCGCCTGGGTGCATGAGGGGCCTTGCAGGCCCGG
>NZ_BQXI01000018.1:0-106297 GCF_030158955.1 Acidovorax sp. SUPP1855
CTTGTGTTGGCGCGAGGCCTCAGCGAACAGGTCGAACTTCAGGGCGCTACGGGGAGTGATCATGGCAAAGGATGGAGCACGCGTTCTCGATCAACAAGGGACCGGATGGGTTTTGAGAGGTTCCCAATAGGATCTTGGCTAACAAACCGTCCAACCACCGGGTCGTAGTACCGGAACCGGTTGTAATGCAGCCCGGTTTCCTCATCGAACTGCTGGCCCTGGAAGCGGAGGGGTTGATCGATGGCAGGGCTTGGAGTGGGGTCCGCCGCTTTCCCTCTATGCCACTGGCTGGTACTGCCCACCGATGCGCCATCCGTCCCGGTACGAAACAGCGTCTCCCTGACCCGTGCCTCGCCCCAGACCTTGTAATCCGCAGCCCAGGCAATGCGCCCCTCTTCATCGGTCAACTCCTGCGGCGTTCCGATCTGGTCGCATTGATACCAGTAGGTGCGGGTGTCGCCCAGCGTGCCCTGCACGGTCGCCAGCGGCACGAAGCTGCCCGGCTCGTAGATGAACAGGCTGCTTTTGCTACCGCGCTGGCTGTTCACCATGAGGTCGCCATCCCACAGATACCGCGTGGTGCCAAAGGCATCGGCCTTGGCCACCCTGCGGCCCAATGCATCGTAGGCGTAGCGGGTTGCCTGGATCACCCCGTGGCGTTCGGTGACGGCTTCGACCAACTGATGGTCGGCGTTCCAGCGAAGCTCGGTGACCTCCTGATGGCCCGCACGCTGATTGCCCCGGGTGCGCTTCGTCACATTGCCGTGCACGTCGTACTCGAAGTGCAGGTCCTGGTAGAAGCGCAGGCGGTTGTCCTGGAGGGCGCCCAGTGTTTGGGATGCGCGGTTTTCCTGCTGGCGCTCTATCTGCGCCGGGCTGGCCTCCAGCAGGTTGCCGGCCGGGTCGAAGGCGAACAGCTCGCTCGGTTGGTGACTGCCCTGGCCGGGCAGGGCGGCGAGGATGCGGCCTACGGGGTCGTAGCGGAAGTCCTGGCGGCCGCGCAGCGTGTCGGCCCGGGCGATGAGCTGGCCCAGGGCGTCATAGGCGTAGGCGCGCTCCAGCACCGGGCCTGCTGCGGGCTGGCCCCGCGTGGTGACGGCGGCAGCCGAGGGTGAGTCCATCGCTGCCCGGTGGCGCACCAGCCGCCCGGCCGGGTCGTAGTCGTAGCGGCTTTGCAGCGCCCCCTGGCTGCGCTGCGTCTCGCGGTGCAGCGCATCGCGCTCGATGTCGGCGATGACGGCGCGGGTGCCTTGCGTACCAGCGGCTGCTCCTGTTTGCGCAGGCTCGGTCAGCCCGATCTGGTGCAGGTGGCCCGAGCCGTAATGCAGCAAGTCGAGCGCCCGACCATCGGGCAGGGTGGTGCGGGTGCGGTGGCCCAACTCGTCGTACTGGTGCGACAGCGTGCGCTCCAGGGGCTGTCCGTCCTCTCTGGCCTTCGCCGCGCCCGCATCCAGGCCCCAGGGCTTGAGCGTCTGCACCTCCTGCAGGATCTGCCCGACCGGGTCATAGCGCCAGGCGATCTGCGCGGCCGGGTTGGTGGCCGCCGTCAGCCGGCCCAGCGGGTCGTAGGTGTAGGTGGCCGTGCTGGTGGCCGCGCCATCGTCGGCAGAACCATCGCCCCGCGCCCGCTTGCCCACCAGCCGCCCCAGCACATCGCGCTCCAGGTGGGTGACCTTGCCCGGCCCGGCATCGCTGCCCCCGGCCTCGATCACATGGGTCAACTCGCCCGCCGCGTTGTATACGTAGCGCTGGTGGCGGCCGTCAAAGCCGATCTCGTCGGTGAGGCGGTCGGCCGCATCGTAGGCAAAGCGCGTCTGCGCGCGGTTCTCGTTGTCCAGGGCGATCAGCCGCTCGGCGCGGTCGTAGTGGTAGCGCAGCACGCCGCCGCGTGCATCGGTGCGCTCGGCCGGCTGTCCCGAGCCGTGGTAACGGTAGCGTGTGGTGCCCGCCAGCGGATCGGTGTAGGCCAGCAACTGGCCCTCGCCGCCCCACTCGTAGCGGTGGGTGGCGCCCGTGGGCTCGGTGACCTCGCGCAGGCGGCCCAGGGCATCGTGGTGGTAGCGCGTGGTCTGGCCCAGGGCATCGACGCTGGCGGCCAGGTGGCCCAGCGCATCGTAGGCGTGGGTCCAAGTCTGGCCCAGGGCATCGGTCACGCCTTGAAAGCGAGAAAGGGCAGATTCAATTAGCGTTTAGAGTCAAATCAAGCGGCAGTGCAATAAAAACTAAGGTATTGTGCTATGAAAAATATAGCGAATTTGTTTAAAAAAATTTGCGATGTTTTCATTTGGGAAAGCAGTTCAAACCAAATCGGGCTCCAGCGCAATTGATACTATGGCAGTGCGCTATAAAAGAAGGAGCGCTTTCTTGTGGACCAAGTGTTGGCACTTCACTTTTGAATTCGCTAAGTGCGTCTGCGCGCGGTTATCGTTCATCGCCGCCTGAGTTCTGAAAGAATGTGCTCTTCAGATTTGAGGCCGCCCCTGCCGTCCTCTATTTTTTTGCTGAGATTTCGATGGTAACTTGATGTATCTTTCTAGATGTGTCTTGGCTATTTCGTTGAGTTCATTAGGTTTAATTTTTTCTTGAGCTTCAATTTCTAAAATTACGAAATTTATTATTTTGAAGAATTCTGTTTCTTGCAAATTTTCATGGCATTTTTCAATGAATTTTAAAGTGGGATTTATTTTTAATGCTCTGTATAAAATCAAACAGGGGAAATTATCAATATCTTCAAACATTGATTTTTTTTTCATGAAGAGATCCCACTCGGAATCTGCCCTTGTCCAATCACGTTTTATTTCTTCTCTGTCTATTTCTGTTTCTTGAATTGAAATGCCGAGCGAGTCTATTTTTGATATTATTTCTAATAATTCATAATCAATGGGCTGGGAGAACTCTTCGTGTGTCAACCATAGTAGATCTGATAATATTGATGTTATTATGAAATCGATATTTGATGAGGATTTTTCTTCAATTTTATTTTGAATTTCTTTTATGTAATATGTTTTGATTTCTCCTAGGGATTCTGATATTTTTTCATAAAAATCATCTTGAGTTTTTTTTAAGCGAGTAGGGGAGAAGTCCGCATTCATAAAGTAGTTATCTTCTCCATCAAGTATTATTTTGAATTCTTGCCTGGCGGTACTTTTTATAAATGCAATTTCCGACTCTTTTTCTCCCTCCCAAAGATATTTGGTAAAACAATCAAGACTTAAAATAATTAAGAGTTCGTCAATGCTGTGTCTCACGATTTGCCTCTAGGTGCTTGCGGTATTGGGGTGCTTGCAATTATTTTAACTGCGCCGGGTATTTTTTTGAATCTATTGCATCCACCTATTTCGTAGCTAATAATGTCGCTTCTAATGCTTTCTTGTAGACCTTCTGCTTGATATATATGCCCGTCATATGAACCCTTGCCCGCCAACGGTCCTACAGTGCGTTTTGATGCCTTATCCTTTGCCCAATCAAAAAGATTAAATTTGTCTTCTAGTAATTCTTCAATTCTTTCTTGTAGTCCGCGAGTCCCTGTGTTTGATTTTCTCTGGTAAGTTTTGTTGTGAATGTCTTTCCACAGTTCATCGCATTCGGATGCACATTTTGGACATACTTCCTTTTTTAAGCCAGTGGGATCAATCCATTTTTGCGGGTTAGGCGCATACAAGAAAGGATTATTTCCCCCAGCTAATCCAATAGGATCTTGGCTAACAAACCGTCCAACCACCGGGTCGTAGTACCGGAACCGGTTGTAATGCAGCCCGGTTTCCTCATCGAACTGCTGGCCCTGGAAGCGGAAGGGTTGATCGATGGGCGGCGGTGCAGAGCGGCGCTCTGTCTCGCCGTTGGCCTGCCAATCCACCCCCGGCCCATGCCCGATGCGCCGCTGGCTGGGCAGGCCATCGGTCCCTGTCCCCGCCACGGCCCGCAGCGTGGCCTCCCCCCAGACCTTGTAATCCGCCGCCCAGGCAATGCGCCCCTCTTCATCGGTCAACTCCTGCGGCGTGCCGATCTGGTCGCATTGATACCAGTAGGTGCGGGTGTCGCCCAGCGTGCCCTGCACGGTCGCCAGCGGCACGAAGCTGCCCGGCTCGTAGATGAACAGGCTGTTGTTGCCCCCGCGCTGGCTGATGACCATCAGATCGCCATCCCACAGATACCGTGTGGTGCCGAAGGCATCGGCCTTGGCCACCCGGCGGCCCAACGCATCGTAGGCGTAGCGGGTTGCCTGGGTCACCCCGCGGCGCGTCGTGGTGGCCTCGACCAGTTGATGGTCGGCGTTCCAGCGAAGTTCGGTGACATCCTGATGGCCTGCACGCTGGTTGCCCCGGGTGCGCTTCGCCACATTGCCATGCACGTCGTACTCGAAGTGCAGGTCTTGGTAGAACCGCAGGCGGTTGTCGCCCACGACACCCAGGCCTTGCGATGTTCCCTGTGCTGATCGATCTTCCTGCTGGCGCTGCATCTGCGCCTGGCTGGCATCCAGCAGGTTGCCCGCCGGATCGAAGGCGAACAACTCCTTGGGCATGTATCCGCCCTCGCCGCCGTGGCCGGGCAGGGCGGCGAGGATGCGGCCTACGGGGTCGTAGCGGAAGTCCTGGCGGCCGCGCAGTGTGTCGGCGCGGGCGATGAGCTGGCCCATGGCGTCATAGGCGTAGGCGCGCTCCAGCACCGGGCCTGCTGCGGGCTGACCCCGCGTGGTGACAGCGGCAGCCGAGGGTGAGTCCATCGCTGCCCGGTGGCGCACCAGCCGCCCGGCCGGGTCGTAGTCGTAGCGGCTTTGCAGCGCCCCCTGGCTGCGCTGCGTCTCGCGGTGCAGCGCATCGCGCTCGATGTCGGCGATGACGGCGCGGGTGCCTTGCGTACCAGCGGCTGCTCCTGTTTGCGCAGGCTCGGTCAGCCCGATCTGGTGCAGGTGGCCCGAGCCGTAATGCAGCCAGTCGAGCGCCCGCCCATCGGGCAGGGTGGTGCGAGTGCGGTGGCCCAACTCGTCGTACTGGTGGGACAGCGTGCGCTCCAAGGGGTCTGCCTTCGCTGCTCCAGCGTCCGGCCCCCAGGGCTTGAGGGTTTGAACCTCCTGCACGATCTGCCCGACCGGGTCGTAGCGGTAGGCGATCTGCGCGGCCGGGTTGGTGGCCGCCGTCAGCCGGCCCAGCGGGTCGTAGTTGTAGGTGGCCGTGCTGGTGGCCGCGCCATCGTCGGCAGAACCATCGCCCCCCTCTCCCCTTGCCCGCTTGCCCACCAGCCGCCCCAGCACATCGCGCTCCAGGTGCGTGACCTTGCCCGGCCCGGCATCGCTGCCGCCGGCCTCGACCACATGGGTCAACTCGCCCGCGGCGTTGTATGCGTAGCGCTGGTGGCGGCCGTCAAAGCCGATCTCGTCGGTGAGGCGGTCGGCCGCATCGTAGGCAAAGCGCGTCTGCGCGCGGTTCTCGTTGTCCAGGGCGATCAGCCGCTCGGCGCGGTCGTAGTGGTAGCGCAGCACGCCGCCGCGCGCATCGGTGCGCTCGGCCGGCTGTCCCGAGCCGTGGTAACGGTAGCGCGTGGTGCCGGCCAGCGGATCGGTGTAGGCCAGCAACTGGCCCTCGCCGCCCCACTCGTAGCAGTGCGTGGCGCCGGTGGGTTCGACCACCTCGCGCAGGCGGCCCAGGGCATCGTGGCGCAAGCGTGTGGCCTGGCCCAGGGCATCGACGCTGGCGGCCAGGTGGCCCAGCGCGTCGTAGGCATAGCGGCTGGTGTGGCCCGAGCAGTCGGTGTAGGCCACCAACAGGGCGGCGGCATCCCACTGCAGGCGCCGGGTGCGGCCTGCGGCATCGGTCACCGCCACGGGCAGGCCCCGGCTGTCGTAGTCGGTGCGGGTGGTGCGGCCCAGCGGGTCGGTGGAGCGGATGCGGTTGCCACGCGTGTCGTAGGCATGGGTCCAGACGTGGCCCAGGGCATCGGTCACACGCACGGGGCGGTCCCGGGCACCGCCTTCGGTGCCGTACTCGATGCGTGTGGCGTTGCCGGCGGCATCCAGGTGCAGCGTGAGATTGCCCCGACGGTCGAACACGGTCCGCGTCTCGCGGCCCAGGGCATCCACGGTCGCCTCGGGGTGGCCGTTGGCATCGAAGGGCGTGCGGCTCACATGCCCCAGCGCATCGCGCACGGCCACGATATCGCGGCGCTCGTCGAAGGCAAAGCCCAGGGTGCGGCCCAGCGCATCGTGCATCCAGGTGCGGTGCCGCTCGTAGGTGAACTGTTGCGCCGCGCCGCTGTCGATGTTGTGCGACAGGGTGACGCGGCCTTGGGGGCTGGGTTCGTCGTACTCGTTGCGGTGGCGCGCGCCGCCCGCCAGCGTGTAGCCCACCAGCAGGTGATGGCTCCACTCGAAGCGGCGCACCTGGCCCTCGGCGTTGGTGTGGGCCACCAGGTTGGGTGGGGCTTGTTCGCTGCGTGGGTCTTGGGCGTCGGGGGCGTAGTGGTAGCGCGCCAGCAGGGTCTCCTGGCCCTCCGCATGCAGGGCGTGCACGGTTTCCAGTTGGCCGTCCGCGCTCCAGCCCAGCCGCAACCAGCGGCCCGCGCTGTCGGTGATGCGTTGCGGGCGCGGCGGGATGCCGAAGGGGTCGAAGCCTGCGGCTGCGCTCTGGGCGGCGTTCCCCAAGCCGTTTGCAGCGCGCTCTGCGAAGTCGCTTGCCTCAAAGTGCAGTTTAAGGCGGTTGCCGTTGCGGTCGGTGAGCGCCAGTAGCGGCAACCGCCATTGGCCTGCCGCCTGCCGCGCGAAGTGGTGCGTTCGACCGTCGGTGTGAACCAGCTGCCAAGTGTGTGGGCCGGCGCGGCGCACGGTGAATTGTTCGTAGGCCTCGAAGTGCTCTTGCCCTTCGGCCAACAGCGGCAGGCGCACCGCACGCCCCTGCGCGTCGTGGTACAGCAACTGGTCGGCCTGCAGCCACAGTTCGGTGGCCAGCGGGTGGCTCCAGCCCTGGCCGAACCAGCCGCCGGTGCGCGCGTCGCCGCTGCGGTATTGGCGTATCCAGGCCAGCGCGATGGGGCCGGAGAGGCGCAGGTCGGTCTGCGTCAGGGACTTCTCGCCGGTGGCGATGACCACTGGGTGCTTGCTGGCGCAGGGGCACTGCGTGGGCTTGTCGCCGGGTTTCTCCGATGTCTTGACTTTGTCCTTGTCGTTTTCTTTCTTTTTTGCGTTTCGCGAGATTTTGCGTTTGGCCAGCAGCGAGGCGATCAGACCAGCCCCGGCGCCTGCCAAGAACCTTGCAGCGCGCTTGGCCAGCTCCCTTTGCTCCTCGGCCGTCAGGTCGGGCCGAGAAAGTTCGGCGATCAGACCCCCCAGTTCCTGCCGGAGTTCTGCGGCGGTCTCCACCGCAGATTGGGCGCGCTGGCCCACGCGCGCGGCGGTGGCCGCACCGGCCGCGACGGCGCCTGCACCTGTGCCGCCCAGCGTGGCGGGCGTGGCCGCCGTCAGCACCGCGGTGCCCAGGGCCATGCCGCCGTCGATGGCCAGCTCTTTGAGGGTTTCCAGCGTGAAGAGTGCCTTGGCCGCCTCCACGACTTCCTCGCCCGCTTCTTCCGCCATCTCGCGGCCCAAGTCGCCATCGAGCTGGCCTGCGATGCCCTTGACGTTTTTGGCGATGTTCTCCAGTGCAGGAAAGTAGCTGAAGACCGCTGTCGTTCCTACGTCGGTCAGGTGGCGCACCGTCTGCTTGGTTTCGATCCAGACCTGCTTGCCCCACTCGCCGGTGAAGATCCCGGGGCCGTCGCGCACCATGGTGTTCACGCCGCCTTTGTCGGACACCTGCGGTGCGTGCTGGCCGTTCATGAGCGCGCTCTCGGCTGTCGCCACGTCGGTGCCCGAGTGGAAGGTGGAGCCTGCCGGGTTGCCGATGGCGCCACTGTCGTTGCGGTAGGGCGCGGTGCCCGGCGTGTCCTTCTTGCGCAGGAACACGAAGTCGTCCGGCTTGTTCACCGTGCCGGCCGCAGCTTGCGACACCACCTCTTTACCGTCGATATAGACCTTGCCCACGCTGTGCTTCCCTTGAATTGTCTGGTCGTGCCGTTCTGATGCCGTCTGGCTGCCCCGTGCGCGTCAGGCGCTGGTGCCGCATTCCATGGTGCCGGCGCTGCAGCGCCCGGCGATGTCCTGTGTGGTGCAAAGCGCTTTGCCCATGCGGATCAGGCCGTGGCGCCGCAAGCCTTCCGCCAGCGCCCATTGCACCGCTCCCCAGGCCGCGCCGAGCTGTCCGAGCAGTTCTGCGGGCTGCAGCGATTCGGCGTTCCATTGCGCGGGTGGCACGGCGGTAAGGCGGGCGAGGGCGGCGGTTTCGTCTTCCATGCGCCAGCGGCTACCGTCGCTGTCGCTCAGGTGCCGATCGATGTGTTCCGGGCGCAGGCCAGCGGCGCCGAGCGCGCCTTCCATGGCCTGTTGCAGTGCCCGGCCGTCGCCCTGCCAATCGCTGGGCCAGCGAGGCGACTGCACGGGCGTATCGCTGATGCAGGGCGCGTGCAGCGCCAGGGCGTTGCGCGCTACCGCGTGCACGCCCGCCGATGGCCTAAGGAGCAGGCAGGCGGCGGCCTCGCCAGGCACCCAGCCGCTGCCGTGGTCACGGTCGTAAATACGGCCGGCCCGGTGGTCGCGCAGCAGGATGTCGCGGTCGCACAGCGAGTCCGCGGCGATGAGGACGATCTGCGCGGGCGGCAGGTCGTGGCCGAGTGTCCGGAAGGCGCGGGCCAGGGCGGTGTGGCAGGTTTCGGCGCCGCCCGAGAAGGCATGCACTGCCAGCACGGGCAGCCCGGCACGCCTGCATTGCGCCCCGAATGCATCGATGGCGCCTTGCAGTGGATCGGGTCCGGGTGGCTGCCCCGTTGCCGACGATGCGGTGGTGTGCGCGGGCGGGGCGGCCATCCAGTCGGGCAGGGCGAGCAGGTACAGCGTCTGGACGGACGGCAGCGTCTGGAGCCACGCTGCCATGGGGTTCCACGCGGCGCGCAGGAGTTCTCGCAGGCGCGCAGGCCCCCGGGATTCGCCGGCCACGTCGCGCGCGGGCGCGGTCAGCAGCTTGGTGCCATCCAGCTCCGCGTACCGGAAGTTCTTGCGCCGCGCCGTGAAGGCGGCCACGCTGGTCAGCCAGTCGTCCCCAAGGCTGGTGACCAATGTGGCGTGCTCGATCTGCAGAACGGGGCTGGGGCTGTGGAGGGACATTGGAGGGGGGCGGGAAAGGGCTGCGGTGTGGCCGCCTCAGGCGTTGGAGGCGCGCACGGTGATGGCCCCGGCGGGTGGCAGGATGCTGCGCCAGACGATGGCGAAGCGGCCCTCTTGCGGGGCCACGACACAGGTGTCCGCCACCAGCGGCGGTGCGGACTGGCGACCGACGGTGGCGTGGGGGCGCACGCTGGGCCAGATGGCGCGCGTGAGCCCCTCGGGCGTGAACTGGTGCAGGGCGATGGTGTCGCCCGGGGTCGGGGCGCGGCTCCATTGCAAGCGGGGCTCGGCCTGGTTGTGGAACAGCGCATGAAAGTCTTTGGGGCGGTGGGGCGCGCGCTCGCGCTGCCATGGCAGGTCCCGGGTGCCCATGTGGGGCAGTCGGAATCCTGCGTTTTCCGGCCAGGGGCCGAAGCCGGCGGCCAGGGGGTGGCGGGTGAGGTCGGTCACCGGATGGTCCGGATGCTCGACCCACGGCAGCGCGACGCGTTCGATGCCTGCGCCGCTGTGGCCTGCCGCGCTGCCCATGCCCTGGGGGTTGTAGAGCGTTTCGCCCCCGGCGCTTTCCCCACCATAGGCAAAGCAAGGATGTACGGGCACGCGGCGCACAGCAGCCAAGTATTCGCCGGGCATTCCACCCCCGCCCTGGAGCAGGGTTCTGCGCCAGAAACGGGGCGCGCACAGCGTAAGGCCCACGATCCGAGACCCATGCGCCACGGCGGCCATGAACCGATGCTCGGTTTTTCCTGCCGCAGCGTGGGCATAGCCGCTGACGATGAGGTCGAAGCGGGGTTTGGGCGGCACGGCGTCGGATGGCATCCAGTCGATCTCTTGCGCCTCGCGTTCGCCGAGCGCTTCCCGCTGTACAGGTTCCAGGTCCAGGTCGCCGATGGGCAGGGTCAGTGCCCGGTCACGCAAGCCCAACAGGCCGGGTCCATCGGCCAGCCGGTCGGCTCGGTCCAGGTCCCAGACGCCTTTGACGATCAGCAGCCGGGCATGGCGGCCCTGGTCGTCCACGTGGGGATAAACGGCCGTGGCGAACGGGGTGAGATTGAACAGGTCGGCCATGTTCAAAGCGGTGCGGCTTGCGCCTCGCCGAGCCATTCGGACAGCCCGATCACATGCATCTGGTGGCGCGTGCTGGCGTATGCCGACAGAGCTGCGCCAACGGGCTGGCGAGCCTGCACCGATTGCTCGATGTAGAGCGCCTGCCGCATCAGGGATCCGAGTTGCTGCACCGGGGCCTGCAGGGCGCAGCCTCTGTCTTCCCGAGGCCGAGCGGCGCGGCCGAAGCGAAGGCGGCGATTGCGGGCAGGGTCCGGCTCGGCCGGCATGCGGGTCGCCTCCCATGCGCAGGTCTTGGCGTTGTTGGAGACCGCAATGTGTGCGTCACGGAACACCTGCAGCACGCGCTGCCGCAGGGCTTGTTCCCGCTCTTGTGGCAACACGTCGTTGGCGCGCACCTGCATCGGCACGTCACCCAGTAGCACGGACAATGCATCCATTTGAGAGGCGGTGACCGGACCGGTTTGGGATGTCACTTCGCGCGCCACGGCGATGAGTGCGTGTGGAAATCCTGCCAGGGCCAGCACCTGCAAACGTAACCCGGGGTCCATGGCGGCGTGTGCTTCGGCCCGATGGTGGGCCTGAACGGGGTCGCAAAGCGTGGCCAAGCACCATCCCAGGCGCTGTAGCGCGGGGTGCGGCATCTGCGCGCACCGCAGATAGCCTTCCAACTGTGCCAAGTCCAGATGACCGCTCGCGGCGATCAGGCGCAGCGCGTGCAACAGATCCTCCGCTGTGCCACTGCCGCGCCGCTGAATGCGCGCCGCCAGGTCACCGGGCGCTTGTCCCAAGCGGCACAGGGCCAGTTCGCTCGCGCGCAGCAGGGGGCCATCGGGAGCGGCGCCGGCGATGGGAGAAATCAAGGGAAGGCATGCTTGCATGCCGCATCGCCCCGCCAGTTCGATGCCGAGCGTGCGGGCAGGCTCGTGCGTGCTGCGCAGCAGCGCCGCCACGCGTGCCGGGTGGCGCGCGGCGCTGGCTCGGTCCAGGGGGTAGAACCACCATGCGTCGCGCAGCGCGGTGCGATGGGCTGCGCCGTAGCGCTCAAACCATTGCGCCAGCAGTACAGCATCGTCTTGCGGGGCCGCTGTCTGCACCGCGCAGGCTGCGGCCACATGGATCAGTGCGTTGGTCGTCGGAGCGTGGTTGGACGCTGCAATGGCTTGCTCGGCGGCCTGGAGCGCATCTTGGCCGAAGACCGACATCGCGCGCAGGTTGCGATCGATCTTGTCGTCCACCGTTTGCAGCGCGAGCAGTCGAAAGTTCATTGCCCCGGTGATGTGAAGGCGCCGCCGGCGCGCCCGCGTGGTGTCTTCCAGAAGCTCGGCAATGAGTGTTTCGCGTCGGGGCATGAAGGGATGGCGCGGCTCAGTTCAAGTCGATGGACGCACCTTCGATCTGGTAAGGACCGATGGCGGACTGCGTGATGGCTTGGGCGTGCAAGGCCACGTTGCCCTGCGCGGTGAAGCGCAGCACGGCCTCGCCGCAGCGGATTTCTACCGAACCCAGGGCCTGCAGATTCAATTGCTTGGCCTGGATGTTGAGCGTGCCGGTTGACGGGTCGAAACCGATGGCCGCCTCCATGCGCTCGCCCGAACCCTGCTGGGCGCTCACCCCGGCCGCCAGTGGGTACGCCGCCGTGATGAGCGGAGACTCGTCCTCGGGCAGCATCACCGCCACACGCTGCCCAGGCAGCAAGGGGGGCAGATGGGTGGCGGCTTCGGCGGCGACGGGCTTTCCGTCGAGCTGCACGGTCACTTGGCCCTTGGTGTCGGTAGACAACACCTTGGCGATGCGGATCAGGGGCTGTCCGTGTGTTTGGGTCAGTGCGTTGCGTTGGGGGATGGCCATGGGGGTTTCCTGAAAGAGGCAGCGGGAAGGCGTGTGTACGCCTTCAATCGTTGTCGCGGACCTGTGGGCTGACCGAAAGAATCTTGTTCTCGCCGAAGAACGTGATGTCTTTGCCGTTCAGCGTGATGGTGCCGTCTTCCTTCAGCACCAAGCTGCTGCTACCGACGGAAATGGACACGCTTTGGGCATCCATGGTGATGTTGGAGCCCCCGGAACCCCCTCCCGATTCACCACCCGACGGGGCGACGATGTTCTTGGCACCACCCGCGCCTGCGGGCGCACTGCCACCGCCTGCGCCGCCCACGGTCAAGGTGTATTTGGTGCCGACGGTGGTGGACTGGTCGCTGCCTACCTGGGTGCTTTGCGTGCTGCCGACCACCGTGGCCATGATGGCGCCCACGTTGAGGTTGTAGGCCACGCCCACGTTCTCCATGCGGCCGACGCCCACGTTCTGCATGTAGGCGATGCCGATGGTTTCGGTCTTGAATTTGCCGACCTTGATCGACCAATTGCTGCCGATCTTGTCCTTCTCGTTCTTGCCGATGGTCTTGGTTCGGTTCTTGCCGATGCTCACCGTTTCGTCGATGCCGACGTCTTCGCGCCGGTTATCGCCGATGCTGATTTTTTCGTTATGGTCCACCCGCTCGGTACGGTTGGAGTGGATGGTGATGGTTTCGTCGCCATCCACTTCCTCGGCGCGCCAGCCGTGCACGGTGATCTTTTCGTTGCGGTCCACCGTCTCGGTGCGGTCGCGGTGAATGACGTTGGTCTCGTCCCGGTCGATGGTCTTGCGCCGGTCGTTGCCGACCCACTTGTCCTCGTCGTTCTCGACTTCGGTGAGCTGGTCCTTCTGCGCATGCAGCCACAGCTGCTCGGCCCCGGCCTTGTCTTCGAAGCGCAGCGCGTTCGCGTCGCCGGCGCCGTTCTTGAGGCCCGGGCCGAAGGCGCCGCCCTTGCTCGATTTGGTCTTGATGCCCGACTGCGTCGCGTTGCCGGGCAGGCCCCAGGGGGGCATGTTGTCGGCGTTGTAGACGCAGCCCAGGATGATGGGGTAGTCCGGGTCGCCGTTCAGGAAGTCGACGATCACCTCCATGCCGATGCGCGGGATGAACACGTTGCCGAACTGCGGCCCCGCCCAGGTGGAGGACACGCGCACCCAGCAGCTGGAGTTCTCGTCCATGGCCCCGATGCGGTCCCAGTGGAACTGCACTTTCACCCGGCCGTACTGGTCGGTCCAGATCTCCTCGCCCGGCGGGCCCACCACCACGGCCGTCTGCGGGCCCGTGGTGCGAGGGCGGGGCGTGGCGACGACGGGGCGGTAGGGCATGGCGGTGGGGTGCACCTCCATCGAAAAGCGCTGGATCGAGCCGCCCTGGGTCTGGCCCACGCCGTTCAGGCCCAGGCTGGCCTGGGCGTTTTCTTCCAGGTAGTACTCGACCGACACCACCAGGTACTGCTGGTTCTGGTCTTCGCGTGGGTAGTTGTCCAGCACGATGGTGTAGCCGGGGGCGATGCTGCGCTTGTTCAACTTCGCTTGGGCGCGGTGGTGGCTGGCCAGGCCGGTTTCCATCTGCAGCCGGGTGTAGGTTTCCCCGTCGGAAAACTCGGTGTAGCCCCCGGGCCATTCGTACCTCTCGTAGCTGTCTTGGGCATGCCCCGGCGGGGACTGGCGCATGTCGGACAGGTCGGCGCGCGGCTTCTTGAAATCGTAGTCGTCCAGGTAGGCCCGGCCGGGCTGCACCTGCTGGCCCATGTGCCAGGAAAAGATGTGTTCCCGGTCGGCCAGGGCGGCCTTGCCCGGCGGGTGGAAGGGAATCACGTGGCCGCCCGGCAGCGGGCTGTGCGAGCCCATCACGTCGTCGGCGAACACCAGCGTGTGGCTGCCGGGCTGGTGCTCGAAATACCAGTAAATGCCTTCGGATTCGCACAGCCGCGCGATGAAGGCGAAATCGGTCTCGTGGTATTGCACGGTATAGGGCCGCACGCGATAAGCCCGGGAGAGCTTTTTCTGCATCGGCTGGCCATATTTCTGCAGCACGCTCTCCACGATATCCGGGACGGCCATTTCCTGGAAGATCTTGAAATCGCTGCGCCGCGTGGCCAGCCACAGCCAGGGGCGCAGCACCATGCGGTAGGCGTAATTGGCCGAGGTGTCCTGGCCTTGCATGCCAAAGCCCGTGGCAATACCGTCAAGGTAACGCCGGCCCAGTCCCTCGGTCTCCACCACGACCGTGCTGGCGAGGCCCAGCAAGGCTTTCGGGTCGATGCCCTTGTTCTTGGAGATCAAGTCGATCTCGAATTCAAACAACGCGGACAGCGCCTCGCTTCCCTTCAATTGCCTGAATTGCAACGCCTCTCCCAAAGGCGTTTGAATTGTTACGCGGCGATTAGTCATGCGAGAAATTGTTTCTTAGCTTTGAATCGGGTCCGCATTATGCTGGCGAGGCCTGCCCATCAGCACCGCGCGTTTGTGCGGCGCAACAGCCTAAATTGCATCCAGATGTTCGTGGGGTTATCTGCCACTGCGTCCGTTGTGGTTTCAGCGGGGTTGTGGTGGACTGCGAAGTGATCCGGCAGCAGTCGCCGGGTGCTACGCAACCAGATAAAAAGGGAATCCATGGGAGATGCAGTTTTCGGCCCGCAGCGGCCATGCTCGGTGGAGCTTGACGGCGACAGCATTCTGTTCGGCTTCGACCCCGCGTCCACGACCTGGCGGCACGCGCAAACGCCAGCGCAGCGCATTTTGGCCAGGCGCCCGCGCTGGGTGATCGACGACCGCACGGCGGCCGGCCTCCAGGCGTACGACCTGGTGCGGGGCTACGACGCGCCTTTCGACAGCGCGCCGCCCGAGCTTTTCCCCCGCGGGCCGCAGGGCCCGTTCGATACCGAGCCGCACCCGTCGCGCATCGTGGTCCTGCAGGTGGGGGTGAACGACCACGCACGCCCCGGCTTCGACATCGAGGCGTTCGAGGACGATTACCGCGGCCTCATCGGCTTCGTGCATTCGCTGGGGCATGCCGCCGTGGTCACCGGGATCACCCCGGTCTCCGACAAGATCTTCGGCCCCGCGGCGCTCGCCACCATGCAGGCGATCAATGCGGCCATCCGCCGGGTGGCGGCCGACACGCGCACGGTGCATGCGCACTGGGATTCGATGCCGTTCTCGGTGGACAGGGACACGACCGACGGCATCCACCCCACGCAGGCCGCCTCGAACCGCCTGGCCGACCGCCTGACGGTGGCGCTGGAGCGCACCTTCCGGCTGGGCGCATAGCGCAGGCGGCCATGGCCTGCAAGGGCGTGGGCAGGGCTGCGGGGTCCGCCGTTGCCAGGGCAGCACAAACCCGCGGGCTGGTGAATTCCCTGCCCGGCGGGCGCCGAGACGGTGATACAAAAACACCAGCGGGCTGGAAGGCCGGCCTGCACACCCCCTTCAAGAAAAGGTCGTCCGCATGCCCGCACTCGCCGCTTTCCTCCAGGAGGTCAAGCTGCCCACCATGCCCGAGGTGGCCCACAGCCTGATCCAGACCCTGCACGACGACGACATCCCCTTCGAGAAGGTGCGCACCGCCATCTCCAAGGACCCTTCGCTCGCCGCCAAGCTGGTCCGCATGGCCAACAGCGCGCGGTTCGGGCTGCCGCGCCAAGTCTCCTCGCTCGACGACGCCATCAACATGGTGGGGCTCAACCAGGTGCGCACGCTGGCCCTGGCGGCGTGCATGACGGGCTCGTTCGCCGACGCGCCGGGCGTGGACCGGCAGGAGTTCTGGAAGGAAAGCATGGCCTGCGCCGGCTACGCGCAGTGGCTGGCACGGGCGCTGGGCACCGATGTGCAGCAATCGTGGCTCACGGGCTTCATGGTGCGGCTGGGCGAGCTGATCATCGCCCAGAAGGCGCCGAGCGAAATCGTGGAGATCGAACGCCTGCCGCATCTGCCCGGCGGCCGCTGGCAGCGCGAGCAGAGCCTGCTGGGCTTCACCGAAGGGCAGATCACGGCCGAATTGGCGCGGCAGTGGAAATTCCCCGACGAGGTGGTGCGTGCGCTGGAGACGGCCTCCGACCCGCTGGCCAGCCCCTCGTTCTGCCGCCTGGGCGCCATCGTGCACGTGGCCACGCTGCTGGCGGAGATCGCCGTCGGCCCCAAGGCGAGCGTGGCGGAGACGATCGGCGCGTTGCCGGACGAACTGCTGCAGGCGCTGCAGCTCGATCCCGGCTGGCTCGCCGACCACCTGCCGGACCCGACCGTGTTCACCGACACGTCGGCGCTGTAAACCGATCCATCCATCCACCCGTCAGCGGCGCCCACGGAGACGCCAATGAAAAGGCCGGCGAAAGCCGGCCTGACGGGGTGGGGCGCAAGGCCCCATGGAGCCTGCCGCCTCAGCGGTGGCCGCTCGTGTCCATGCGTTCGGTCTTCGCGTCCAGCAGCACCTCGGGCTCCTGGGCGTCCACCCAGTTCGGGTCGTTCAGGCGCTGCTTGAGCTTGTTCTCGTCGAGGTCACCGGTCCACTTGGCGACCACGATGGTGGCCACGCCGTTGCCCACCAGGTTGGTGAGCGCGCGCGCTTCGGACATGAACCGGTCGATGCCCAGGATGAGCGCCAGGCCCGCCACCGGCACGTGGCCCACCGCCGACAGTGAGGCCGCCAGCACGATGAAGCCGCTGCCCGTGATACCGGCCGCGCCCTTGGAGGTGAGCAGCAGCACCAGCAGCAGCGTGATCTGGTGCGTGATGTCCAGCGGCGTGTTGGTGGCCTGCGCGATGAACACGGCGGCCATGGTCAGGTAGATGGAGGTGCCGTCCAGGTTGAACGAGTAGCCGGTGGGAATCACCAGGCCCACGGTGGTCTTCTTGGCGCCCAGGTTCTCCATCTTTTCCATCATGCGCGGCAGCACGGATTCGCTGGAGGACGTGCCCAGCACGATCAGCAGCTCTTCCTTGATGTACTTGATGAACTTCCAGATCGAGAAGCCGTGGAAGCGCGCGATGGCGCCCAGCACGATGAAGATGAACAGCAGGCAGGTCAGGTAGAACGAGCCCATCAGCTTGCCCAGCGACAGCAGCGAGCCCACACCGTACTTGCCGATGGTGAACGACATGGCGCCGAAGGCACCGATGGGCGCCACCTTCATGATGTAGCCGACGATGGTGAACAGCACGTGCGAGGTCTTCTCGATGAAGTCGAACACCAGCGTGCCGCGGCCGCCGAAGCGGTGCAGGGCGAAGCCGAACATCACCGCGATCAGCAGCACCTGCAGGATCTCGCCCTTGGCGAACGCATCGACCACCGTGGTGGGGATGATGTTCATCAGGAAGTCGGTGGTGGTGCCCATCTTGCCGGGCGCGGTGTAGGCGGCGATCGACTTGGTGTCGATGGTGGAGGCATCCACGTTCATGCCGGCGCCGGGCTGCAGCACGTTGACCACGATCAGGCCGATGATCAGCGCGACCGTGCTCACGATCTCGAAATACAGCAGGGCCAGGCCGCCGGTGCGGCCGACCTTCTTCATGTCTTCCATGCCCGCGATGCCGATCACCACCGTGCAGAAGATGATGGGCGCGATGATCATCTTGATCAGCTTGATGAAGCCATCGCCCAGCGGCTTCATCTGCTCGCCCAGTGCGGGGTAGAAGTGCCCCAGCAGCACGCCGACGACGACGGCGAAGAGCACCTGGATGTACAGCGAGCGGTAAAGGGGTCTCTTGGGGGGGGGCGTGCGTGTCTCTTGCATAGGTCTGCGCGTACCGTCGCCAGCAGCGCTCATTTTGGAGGTGCGTGAATGTATGCCTCCGCCATGGCCTGCGCGATTGTGGAAATCCACATGGTGGGAAATACGTACACGCAGCGCGCGCTGGGGTGGCGGGAGGCCGCGCGCACCCTGCCACCGTGGCGGAATGCGCCGGTTTTCGGGGGCGATCCGGTCCATGCCGACCGCGCGGGCGGGGCCGCCGGATCGCCGAGATGTCAGCCAGGTGACAGACTTTGCAGCCGGTGGCGCGTGCGCCGGCGCGCGGCCCTCAACGGGCCGGACAGGCGAGAAACGCCGGCAGCCGCTCCGCCTGTTTCGCATACGCGGCCAGGGCGGGGTGGTCGGCGGCCAGGACGGTATCGGCGACCATGCTCTGCATGAAGTCCCACGCCACGGCGATGGTGACGCCCGCATCGGTGATGGCCTGCTCGGGCGCCGGCAGGGGTGTACGGGCCAGTTCGGCTTCGAGCTGCCCGCAGGCCGCCAGCAACTGACCGCTCACGCGGTCGATCCAGGGGGCATGCTGCTTGTCCGCAGGACGCAGGTTCTGTTCGTACACCCGCTGCACGGCCTTCTCGCAGGCGGCCAGCGCCAGGCCGGTGAGGCGCAGATCGCGCAGCAGCGCGGGCCCACCGAGCGGCTGAAGGCGGTGGCGCGACAGGGTGCCGGCCCACTGCAGGATCAGCCCCGAATCCATCAGCACCGTGCCGTCGTCGGCCACCAGCGTCGGGGCCTTCACCACCGGGTTGATGCGGCCGAAGGCCTCGAAGGTGCTGAACACCGAGAGGGGCAGGTGCTCGAAGGGCAATTCCAGCAGCCGCAGCGATACGGCGACACGGCGCACATAGGGGGAGTCCAGCATTCCAACCAGCTGCATGGGAAGGGTTCCTTGAGAAAAGGGGCCGAAGAAAGCCAGGGCGCGGTCCGCGAGGACGCCGGTGGCACGGCCTTGCACGATAGGCGCGCAGCCCCTGCCGGCGAAGGGCAGGGCATCGGAAATGCCGCCTCCAAACCGATGGATGATCGGAACCTCCCTTCCCGACCCCGCAACCCGGAGCGCTGGCATGACCCTCGACAAGAAAGACTGGCTGATCCTGGAGGCCCTGCAGACCGATGCCCGCCAGAGCCTGGCCGCGCTGGGCAAGCGCATCGGCCTGTCCCAGCCCGCCATGAGCGAGCGGGTGCGCAAGCTGGAGGACGCGGGCGTGATCGAGGGCTATGGGGCGCGGGTCAACCTGCGCGCCATCGGCGTGCGGCTGCAGGCCATCATCCGAGTGCAGACCGACCACGCCGGCATCGCGCCCTACGTGAAGCTCTTCGAGTCCATGCCCGAGGTCCTCGAGGCCGATCGCGTGACGGGCGAGGACTGCTTCATCGTGCGCTGCGCCATCGCCGAGCCCGAAGACCTGCAGTCCGTGGTCGACGCGCTGGCCCAGCACGGCGCGGTGACCACGTCGCTGGTGCTGTCGAGCCCCGTGCGAAAGACCACCACGGTGCACGCCCTGCGGTCCCCGCGGCGCTGAGCGGGCCAGTCGGGCCAGCCCCGCGGCATCGGGGCCGTGTACGCCACTTGGCGTATTGGCGGCCCGGGGGGCAGTCTCCAGAATCCATTCCATCGACCGAACACAGCCCCTATCCGGGGCCCCGGGCGAGCGGTTTGAACCCCATTCATCGGAGCTGCACCATGCAACGTCGTTACTCTCTCAAGGCCCTCGCGGCCATCGCCACGCTGGCCGGCCTGTCGGCGCTGCCGGCCCATGCCGCCGACACCATCAAGGTGGGCGTGCTGCACAGCCTGTCGGGCACCATGGCCATCTCGGAGACGGTGCTGAAAGACACCGTGCTCATGGCCATCGACGAGATCAACGCCAAGGGCGGCGTGCTCGGCAAGAAGCTCGAGCCCGTGGTGGTGGACCCGGCCTCCAACTGGCCCCTGTTCGCCGAGAAGACCAAGCAGCTGCTGGGGCAGGACAAGGTCTCGGTCATCTTCGGCTGCTGGACCTCGGTGAGCCGCAAGTCCGTGCTGCCCGTGGTCGAGGAAATGAACGGCCTGCTGTTCTACCCCGTGCAATACGAAGGCGAAGAGCTGTCCAAGAACGTGTTCTACACCGGCGCGGCGCCCAACCAGCAGGCCATTCCCGCGGTGGACTACCTGATGAGCAAGGACGGCGGCGGTGCCAAGCGCTGGGTGCTGCTGGGCACCGACTACGTGTACCCCCGCACCACGAACAAGATCCTGCGCGCCTACCTGAAGTCCAAGGGCGTGAAGGACAGCGACATCGACGAAAAGTACACGCCCTTCGGCCATGCCGACTATCAGACCATCGTGGCCGACATCAAGAAGTTCAGCCAGGGCGGCAAGACGGCGGTGGTCTCCACCATCAACGGCGACTCCAACGTGCCCTTCTACAAGGAACTGGGCAACGCGGGCCTCAAGGCCAAGGACGTGCCGGTGGTGGCCTTCTCGGTGGGCGAGGAGGAACTGCGCGGCGTGGACACCAAGCCGCTCGTGGGCCACCTGGCGGCATGGAACTACTTCATGTCCATCAAGAACCCCACCAACACCGCCTTCATCAAGCAGTGGAGCGACTACGCCCGCGCCAAGAAAATCCCCGGCCACATGGACAAGCCGCTCACCAACGACCCGATGGAGGCCACCTACATCGGCATCCACATGTGGAAGCAGGCCGTCGAGAAGGCCAAGAGCACCGATGTGGACAAGGTCATCGCCGCGATGGCCGGCCAGACCTTCCAGGCGCCCAGCGGCATCGTGAGCAAGATGGACGAGAAGAACCACCACCTGCACAAGAGCGTGTTCATCGGCGAGATCAAGGCCGACGGCCAGTTCAACGTGGTGTGGAAGACGCCCGGCCCGGTCAAGGCCAAGCCTTGGAGCCCGTACATCGAAGGCAACGACAAGAAGAAGGACGAACCGGACGGCAAGTCGAAGTGACACCCCCCTGAGGCGCTGCGCGCCTTCACCCCCTCTCTCGCTTCGCTGCGCTGCGCTGCGCGGGAGGGGGGACGACGCCAGCGGCCCGGCAAAGCCGGTTCCGCGGCGTCTGCTGGCTTGGGCCGCGCTGGTGCACGTGGCATGACGAAGCAGTCCGTGATCGCAATCCTTTCTTGTTCGTGACGACCTTCCCCTCACCATGCTTCCCACCTTCTTTCACCGCCTGATCGCCTGCCTGCTGCTCTGCGCGGCGGTGCAGGCGCACGCGCTCACGCCGCAGGCCGCGCGTGCCATGGCGGCGGGCGAGACCGACGAGCGCATCGCCGCGCTGCAGCAGGCCATCGCCACGCCCGACGATGCGACGCTGGCCTTCATCCGCGCGATGGCTGACGATGCGGTCAAGATCGCGGGCGACCGTGCCATCACCATCAAGGACGGCAAGGGGCTGGACCCCGCCATCGGCGCCGAGGTGCCGGTGCCCGACGATGCGGAGGACATCGTCAACAACAACCGCATGCGCGGCGAGTTCGACGCCGCGCTGGCCTCGCTGCAACTGCTGTCGCCCGACGCAGCCCAGCGCCGCGCCGCCATCGAGTCGCTCAAGGAAGAGACCGACGCCGCGCGCCTGCCCCTGATCGAAAAGGCCCTCGCCGCCGAGAAAGATGCCGGCCTGCGCGGGCGGCTCGAAGCCATCCGCGCGCGCATGCTGCTGGCCGACAGCGACGCGGCCCACCGCCTGGAGGCCGCGCAGTACCTGGCCGCCAGCGGCACCCCCGCCACGCGCACCGTGCTGCTGGAGCAACTGCGCCAGGAGGCCGACCCCAAGGTGAAGGCGGCCATCCAGTCCGCGCTGGCCTCGGTGGAAGGCCGGCTGCAGTGGGGCGAGAAGCTCGCCGCACTGTTCTCGGGTGTGAGCCTGGGGTCCATCCTGCTGCTGGTGGCGCTGGGGCTGGCCATCACCTACGGGCTGATGGGCGTCATCAACATGGCGCACGGCGAGCTGATGATGATCGGTGCCTACGCCACCTACGTGGTGCAGGGCCTGTTCCAGAAATACCTGCCCGGCGCCTTCGACTGGTACCTGGTGGCCGCTGTGCCGGCCGCGTTCTGCGCCTCCGCCCTCATGGGCGCGGCGCTGGAGCGCAGCGTGATCCGCTTTCTCTACGGCCGGCCACTGGAGACGCTGCTGGCCACCTGGGGCATCAGCCTGATGCTTCAGCAGCTCGTGCGCACCGTGTTCGGCGCGCAGAACGTGGGCGTGGAAAACCCCGCGTGGATGAGCGGCGGCGTGCAGCTCATGGACAACCTGCAACTGCCCTGGAACCGCGTGATCATCGTGGCCTTCGCGTTCGCCGTGCTGGGTGGCGTGGCCTATCTCATCGGCCGCACGCGGCTGGGCCTGTTCGTGCGCGGCGTCACGCAGAACCGGCCCATCGCGTCGTGCATGGGCGTCAACACCGCCCGCGTGGACACCTATGCCTTCGCCCTCGGCTCCGGCATCGCCGGCCTGGCCGGCTGCGCCCTGAGCCAGGTCGGCAACGTGGGGCCCGACCTGGGGCAGGGCTACATCGTCGATTCGTTCATGGTCGTGGTGCTGGGCGGCGTGGGCCAACTGGCGGGCACCGTGTACGCGGCGCTGGGCCTGGGCGTGCTCAACAAGTTCCTCGAAGGCTGGACGGGCGCCGTGCTGGCCAAGATCGCCGTGCTGGTCTTCATCATCGTGTTCATCCAGAAGCGGCCGCAGGGCATCTTCGCGATGAAGGGGAGGGAGGCATGAGCGCCCGTCGTCGTCTTCATCGCCGCCTGCCGCGCCACCTGCCTCTGCCTGCCTAGAAGAAGCCCATGCCCCATCGAGACATCTCCCTTCCTGCGCCAGCGCCGCTGCTCACGCGGTCCGGCTGGTCGGCGTTCATCGTCGCGCTCATCGCCGTGTGCGCGGTGGCGCCCGTGCTCAACCTGTGGCTGCCCGCCGGCAGCCCGCTGCACCTGTCCGACTACGCGGTGGCGCTGCTGGGCAAGATCATGTGCTACGCCATTTGCGCGCTGGCCATGGACCTCATCTGGGGCTACACCGGCATCCTGAGCCTGGGCCACGGCCTGTTCTTCGCCCTGGGCGGCTACGTGATGGGCATGTACCTCATGCGCCAGATCGGCCGCGACGGCAACTACCAGAGCGACCTGCCGGACTTCATGGTGTTCCTGGACTGGAAGGAGCTGCCCTGGCATTGGGCGCTGTCGGACAGCTTCGCCGCCACCTTGGTCCTCGTCGTGGCCGTGCCGGGGCTGGTCGCCTTCGTGTTCGGGTACTTCGCCTTCCGCTCGCGCATCAAGGGCGTGTATTTCTCGATCATCACGCAGGCCATGACGTATGCCGCCATGCTGCTGTTCTTTCGCAACGAGACGGGCTTCGGCGGCAACAACGGATTCACCGATTTCAAGCGCATCCTGGGGCAGCCGATCGCCACGCAGAACATGCGCATGCTGCTCTTCGTGCTCACGGGGCTGGCGCTGCTGGGCTCGTTCCTGCTCGGGCGCTGGCTGGTGCGCAGCAAATTCGGCCGCGTGCTGCAGGCGGTGCGCGATGCGGAGACGCGCGTCATGTTCTCGGGCTACTCGCCGCTGCCCTACAAGCTCACCATCTGGACCATCAGCGCCATGATGTGCGGTGTGGCCGGCGCGCTGTACGTGCCGCAGGTCGGCATCATCAATCCCGGCGAGATGAGCGCCGCCAACTCCATCGAGATCGCCGTGTGGGCGGCCGTGGGCGGGCGCGCCACGCTCATCGGCCCCATCGTGGGCGCCTTCCTGGTGAACGGCGCCAAGAGCTGGCTCACCGTGACCGCACCGGAGTTCTGGCTGTACTTCCTGGGGGCGCTGTTCATCGCCGTCACCCTGTTCCTGCCCAATGGCATCGTGGGCCTGCTGCGGCGCCCGCGCAAGGTGGTGGACGACGCGCGCCAGCCACTGCGCGGCAGCGCGAAGCCAAAGGAGGGCGCGCAATGACCCCCGATCTGATGGAAGAAGGCGCGCGCCGCATCGCGGGCGACGCCCCGGCGGCACGCACGGGGCAGACCGAGTCCGGGGGCCGCTCGGCCGGCTTCTCGCGCGTGGCCGTGCCCGGCGAGGTGGACGTGGCCCACGGCCGCATCCTGTACCTGGAAGACGTGCACGTGAGCTTCGACGGCTTCAAGGCCATCAACGGCCTGAACCTGGACATCGCGCCGGGCGAGCTGCGCTGCGTGATCGGCCCCAACGGCGCGGGCAAGACCACGATGATGGACATCATCACCGGCAAGACCCGCCCGGACCGCGGCACCGTGTTCTTCGGCAGCACGATCGACTTGCTGCGGCACAACGAGCCGGAGATCGCTGGCCTGGGAATCGGCCGCAAGTTCCAGAAGCCCACGGTGTTCGAGCAGCTCACCGTGTTCGAGAACCTGGAGCTGGCCTTGAAGACGCACAAGGGCGTGGCCTCGAGCCTGTTCTTTCGCCTGGATTCCGCGCAGGCGGACCGGCTGGCCGAGGTGCTGCACACCATCCACCTGGCCGGCAGCGTGACGCGCATGGCGGGCAATCTGAGCCATGGGCAAAAGCAGTGGCTGGAGATCGGGATGCTGCTGATGCAGGACCCGAAGCTGCTTCTGCTGGACGAGCCGGTGGCGGGGATGACGGACGAGGAGACGGCGCGGACGGCGGAGCTGTTCCTGACCTTGAAGGGGCGGCACTCGCTGATGGTGGTGGAGCATGACATGTCGTTCATCCGGACGATTTCGGAGAAGGTGACGGTGTTGTGCGAGGGGGCGGTGTTGGCGGAGGGGACGCTGGATCAGGTGCAGGGGGATGAGAGGGTGATTGAGGTTTATCTGGGGCGGTGATGGGTCGGGTTGTTTTTTTCGTTTGCTGTTCAGTTACGTTCCGGGGCCGGGAGTTGCGCCCGGCGGCGCACTCACTTTCTTTTGCTTCGCCAAAAGAAAGTAAGCAAAGAAAAGGCGACCCTGCTGGCTGCGTCCCTGCGCTTCGCTCCGGGCAACCTGCGGTGCTCGTGCACGGGGTGCGCCGTGGAACTCGCTTCGCGCTGCGCGCTGCGCTCGGACAACCACGGCGAGTCAGATCACGAAGCAGGTGTGTCCTGCGGCACACCTGCCACCCCGCGCCCTGCGCGCCGCAGGCGCATCCAGAAGGGAACCCGCCATCCGGGCCATCGCTGCGCTCGGCCCAGTGTGCGCGGCGCACAGCGCCTGCGCACCGGAGGCCGAGCGAAGCAATGGCCCGTGTGGGCAGTTCGGCTGTCGGGTTCCCTTCTGGCCGTGCCGAGGAGCGCAGCGGCTGGCGGAAAAAGGGCCGCGCGCTGTTTGAGCGCAACGCAGTGGAGCGAGTTTGCGCGGACCCCGCCAGCCGCGAGCACCGCAGGTTGCCCCGGAGCGCAGCGCAGGGGACACGGACAGTAGGGTCGCCTTTCTTTTGGGTACGTTTCTTTGGCGAAGCAAAGAAAAGTACCTCGGCCGCCGGGCCGAGACCCGGCCCCGAAACCCAAACCAGCAAGCTACTATAAAAACAATAGCATCCAGACCAATGAACACTAGGGCATCAAGCCCAAAAGACATCAAAAACCCATGCTCACCGTCCAAAACCTCCACCAGTACTACGGCGGCTCCCACATCCTGCGCGACGTGAGCCTCACCGCCCCCCCCGGCAAAGTCACCGTCCTCCTCGGCCGCAACGGCGTCGGCAAGACCACCCTGCTCAAGAGCCTCATGGGCCTCGTCCCCATCCAAAGCGGCACCATCACCTGGGAAGGCCAACCCATTCAGGCCAAAACCCCCTACGACCGCGCCCGCGCCGGCATCGGCTTCGTCCCGCAGGGCCGCGAGATCTTCGGCCGCCTCACGGTCGAAGAAAACCTGCGCATGGGCCTGGCCTACAAGAGCGGCGCCACCCCCGTGCCGCCCCATCTGTACGAACTCTTTCCGGTGCTCAAGCAGATGCTCGGCCGCCGCGGCGGCGACCTGTCGGGCGGGCAGCAGCAGCAGCTCGCCATCGCGCGGGCGCTGGCGCCCAGCCCGCGCCTGCTGATCCTGGACGAGCCCACCGAAGGCATCCAGCCCAGCATCATCAAGGACATCGGCCGGGTCATCCGCCAGCTGGCCGACCACGGGCTGGACGGGCACCCCGTGTCCATCCTGCTGTGCGAGCAGTACTACGACTTCGCCGAGGAACTGGCCGACGAATACCTCGTGATGGAGCGCGGCGAAGTCATCGCCCGGGGCCCGGGCAGCGAGATGCAGGCCAAGGGCATCCGCCACCTCGTGGCGATCTGAACCGGAGCGCTGGCGGGCGATCGCCGCTGCCAGCGCGTGAACCCGCGCCCTAGGCCGGCTGCGCCGTGGCCGCCCCGGCATCCCCCGGGGGCGAAACCAGCCCCTCCACCAGGAGCTGCGTGAACGTGTCGTGCAGGGGCGATGCCGCCGCCTGGGCCACCGTGGCGATGCCCAGCTGGTAGGCGATGCGGGGGCGGAACGGGCGCGAGGCGATCGCAGCGTGCGGGCAGTGCTGTGCGAGCAGGGCGTTCACGATGGAAACGCCCAGCCCCTGGGCCACGTGGGCGCAGGCCTCGCTGATGGAGTGCACCTCCAGGGCCACGCGCGGCTGCACCCGCCGCTGGCGAAACGCCATGTCGATGTCGTGGCGTATCTGCCGCTGCCGGCCCAGCAGGATCAGGCTGGCGTCGATCAGGTCGGTGGCGCCGACCTCGTTCAGGTTTTCCAGCGGGTGGCCCTTGGGCATGATGCACACGGCCTCGGAGTCGAGGCGGGCGCGGGTGGCGAGCCCGGGCATTTCCATGGGCAGCCGCACCAGCCCGATGTCCGCGTCGCGGCTGAGCAGTGCGCGCTCCGCGTCGTTGTACGAGCCCGACAGCACTTCCAGCACCACATCGGGATGGGCCTGCATGAAGCGCCGGGCCAGCACGGGCATGAGCGTGGTCGCCAGGGTGCTGGGCACGGCCACCTTGAGCAGCCGGCGCTTGAAGCCGCCCAGGCGCAACTGCTCGGCATGGCGGCGAAAGCACTGGGCCGAATCCATCAGGCCCTGGGCGTCGTGCAGCAGCGCGTGGGCTTCGGCGGTGGGGCTCAGGCGGCCTTTCTCGCGCACGAACAGGCGCAGGGCCAAGTCCTCCTCCAGCTGGGCCAGCAGCCGGCTGATGGCGGGCTGCGACAGGCCCAGGCGCTCGGCCGCGCCGGTGGTGGAGCCGCTGAGCATGATGGCGTGGAAGGCTTCGAGTTGCTTGAAGTTCATGGGCATGGACGGTGCGCCGGCCCCCGGGATGCGCGCGCCAGCCAACGGGCGCGTGGGGCCGTCCCGCATCTTTGCACCGGTCGCGGCGCGGCGCAAACATGCGACCGGATGCATAGGGTCATCCGCCTTTGTCATAGCGTTGTGGCGAAGGACCCCGCTCCACAGAATCAGCAGCGTCATCCGCCAACACCGGCACGACGCCACCCCAAGGAGCAAGACGTTATGAGGCCCCCATTTCCCTTCGCACTGGCTGCCAGCGGCCTGTTCTTATCGGCCGCGCCGCCCGCTTGGGCGCAGGACCTGCAGGCGTACGGCCAGGTGCGACTGAGCATCAACCATGTCAAGACCGGCAATGCGGGCTCGGTGACGGAGGAGCGCGACAACGCGTCGCGCCTGGGCTTTCGGGGCAAGGAGGACCTGGGCGACGGCATGGCCGCCCTGTTCGGCGTGGAGATGGGGCTGGACGCGGACACCGGAGCCGCCACCACGCCCGCCTACCGCAACAGCTACGTGGCAGTGCGCGGCAGCGCGGGGACGGTGGCGCTGGGCCGGCTGGATTCCGCCAATCCGACCGGATCGCCCCTGTATTCGCAGGTCACGCGCATCACCTCGTTCGCCGCCAACGACGCCGGGGCCACGGCCATCGGCACGTCCATTCTTAATGCACGCAACCGTACCTCCAACGCGGTGGGCTACCAGAGCCCCACCTGGGGCGGCGTCAACGTGCGGGCCCGCTACTACCTGCGCGGCGACACCCGGACGCCCGATCAGGAAAACGGCGCCAAGTCGCTCGACCTGGGGCTGAACTACGCGGCCGGGCCCTGGTCGGCGGGCATCGGCTACGGCCGGGACACGCGCCCGGGCGGCCTGCTGGCCAACGAGTTTTCGAGCAAGTGGCAGGTGGGGGTGCGCTACGACTTCGGTGCCATCGAGCCCTATGTGCTGCTGGGCCGCGATGCGTATGCGAAGGCCTCGGCCACCGCGCGCACCGATGTCGATTACTGGCTGGTGGGCAGCCGGTTCTCCGCCGGCCCGCACGCGCTGGTGGTCAACGTGATGCAGCGGGACGTGCAGGCCTCCGTGCGAGGCCTTCGCAAGCGCCAGCAGGTGGCGTATACGTATGCGCTGTCCAAGCGCACGGAGTTGCAGGCGTTCTTCGACCGCGACGGAATCGATTCGAGCCGCAGCAATGTGGCGGTACGCGCCGTGGGCGCAGGAGTGCGACATGATTTCTAAGGCCAGCTGTGCGGCCCTGCGGGCCTTCCTTTCGCGCCCCGTTTCCGGGCACCGGGCCCGGCCGTTGCTGGCGGCCGGTCTGGCGGGCCTGGCCCTGTGGGGGGCGGGCGCCCATGCGGCGCCGGCCGCCGAGTTTCCCGACAAGCCGGTGCGCATCGTGATTCCGTTCCCGGCGGGTGCCGCGGCCGACACGGCCATGCGGGTGGTGGCACGCAAGATGTCGGAGCAGTGGCGCCAGCCGGTCATCATCGACAACCGGCCCGGGGCGGCCGGCTTCCAGGCGGTCGCATCGGCACCGCCCGACGGCCACACGCTGCTGATGGGGGCGGGCTCGGGCATGGTGACGGCACCGCTGCTGTCCAGCAAGCTCACGTACAACCCGTCGCGCGACTTCGTGCCCGTGGGGCGGGTGGTGGTCAACGTGCCCATCCTCACCACGCACCCGAGCCTCAAGGTCCGCACGGTGCAGGAACTCATCGCGCTGGCCCGCAAGGACCCCGGCGCGCTCAACTACAGCACCAGCGGCAACGGCAGCCCGGGGCACCTGTCGATGGAGTTGTTCCAGGCCGCCACGGGCACGCGCATGGTGCAGATCCCGTACAAGGGGGGTGGCCCGGCGGTGAACGAGCTGGCGGGCGGGTACGTGCAGCTGGGCATCAACGCCGTTCCCAGCGTGGCGGCGCAGATCAAGGCCGGCAAGCTCGTGCCGCTGGCGGTGGCCAGCGCCAAGCGTTCGCGCGCCTTCCCCGAAGTGCCGACCATGGCCGAGGCCGGTTTGAAGAACTTCGAATACGACATCTGGTATGCGCTGTTCGCCCCCGCGGGCACGCCGGCGGACCGGGTGCAGAACATCAGCAAGGTGCTCGGCGCAGCGCTGAATGACGCCGAGGTGACCGCCCTGCTCGTGGCGCAGGGGGCCGAGCCCGCACCCACCACGCCGCAGGAGCTGGCGCGCTTCATGCAGGAAGACACGGCCCGCTGGGCCAGGCTGGTCAAGGACCGCAACCTCAAACTCGACTGAGGCGAGCCGTCCATGAACACGATGACGATTCCGTCGGCGGACGCCGCCGCCAGCGCCACCACCACTACCGCCGCAGCCAGCGGCGTGACCCGGCACACCTGCTGGGTCCCCATGCGCGACGGGGTGCGCCTGGCCACCGACGTGTACCTGCCGGCCCCCGGCGCCGGCCCGCTGCCGGTGTTGCTGGAGCGCACGCCCTACGGCAAGGATGCCGAAACCCGGCGCGAGCGCACGGCGGCCGACCCCCGGCCGATGCGGCGCGGCGAAGTGGCCGAGCGGTTCGCACGGGAGGGCTACGCGGTGGTGGTGCAGGACTGCCGCGGCCGCTTTGGCTCCGAAGGGCAGTTCACCAAATACCTGGGCGAGGCCCACGACGGCGCCGACACCATGGCGTGGATCACGGCGCAGCCCTGGTGCAACGGCGCGGTGGGCACCTACGGGCTGTCGTATGCCGCCCACACCCAGACCGCGCTGGCCAGCCAGCGGCCGGCGGGGCTCAAGGCGATGTTCCTCGAATGCGGCGGCTTCGCCAACGCCTACCGCGGCGGCATCCGCCATGGGGGCGCGTTCGAGATGAAGCAGGCGGTCTGGGCGCTGCGCAATGCCCTCAGCGGCAGCAACCGCATCGGGGAAGCGGCACGCCAGGCGCTGGAGCAGGCCGACATCGGCGAATGGTTCCTGCGCCTTCCCTGGACGCGGGGCGACTCGCCCCTGCAGTGGGCGCCCGAGTACGAGGACTATCTTTTCGGGCAATGGGAGCGCGGCCGCTTCGACGACCACTGGCGCCAGCCCGAGCTGTATGCGGCAGGGCACTATGGCGCGTTCGAGGGCGTGGCCGTGCTGCTGATGTGCGGCTGGTGGGACCCGTACGCCCAGACCACCACCGACAACTATCTCGGCCTTTCGCAGCGCAAGCACGGCGACGTGCGCATGGTGCTGGGCCCCTGGACCCACGGCGAGCGCAGCGTGCCGTATGCGGGCGACGTGGACTTCGGGCCCGATGCGGTGCTCGACGGCACGCTGGCACCCGACTATGTGCAGATGCGGCTCGCCTGGTTCAACCACTGGCTGCGCGGGCAGCCCCTGCCCGAGGGACAGGCCGGTGCCGTGCGCTACTTCCGCATGGGCGGGGGATCGGGGCGGCGCACGCCCGAAGGCCGGCTCGACCACGGCGGGGCCTGGCGCCGTGCCGCCGACTGGCCCCTGCCGGGCACCACCCTGGCGCCGTGGTACCTCGCGCCGGGCGGGCTGCTGACCCGGGCCATACCGGAGCGCGCGGGTGAGGCGACCTTCCGCTTCGACCCCGCGAACCCGGTGCCCACCATCGGCGGCTCGGTCACCTCCGGGGAGCCCCTGATGGTGGCCGGCGCCTACGACCAGTGCACGCACGGCGGCGTGTTCGGCGCGCGGGCGCCTTTCGGGCCGCTGGCCGGACGGGACGACGTGCTGGTGTTCCAGACGCCGCCGCTCGAGTGCGACGTGGAGGTCACCGGCCCCGTGGTGATCGAGCTGTGGGTTTCGTCCACCGCGCCCGACACCGACTTCACGGCCAAGCTGATCGACCAGTACCCGCCGAGCGAAGACCATCCCGAGGGGTATGCGATGAACCTGACCGACGGCATCCTGCGCTGCCGCTACCGCGACTCGTGGGAGCACCCCGGACTGATGGTGCCTGGCGAGGCCGTGCAGATCACGATCGAGCCCATGCCCACGTCCAACCTGTTTCGCCGGGGCCACCGGATCCGGCTCGACATTTCGAGCAGCAACTTCCCGCGTTTCGACGTCAATCCCAACACCGGTGCGCCCGAGGGGAGCGCGGGGCCCCGGGTGGTGGCGTTCAACACCGTGCACATGGGGCCGGGGCGCGCGTCCCGCGTGGTGTTGCCGATGCAGGCCGTGGGTGGGGCGCCTGCCGCGGGGGCCGGCACGGGCGGATGACGCTGGCCCGGCAGGGGGCGAAGGCGCCATAGGGGAGAATGGCCGCCCGCCTTGACCATGGCAACGCGGGCCCTCTATGCTTGCCGTGCGAGCGCCTGCCGCGCGGCCGGGTGCCCTCCCGCCCTCCCTGCGAAGAAGGCCGGCGCGTCGCCCGCAGTTCCCAAAGGCCACCCCGAAGAGAAAGCACCGCGCCCCCATGTCCTCTTTCCCCCCTGGCGACGCCCCGGCACCCCCCCTCCCGCACCCGCAGACCTCCGTTCCCCCTTCCTTGCCCCCCGCCGCCGGCCCGCACCTGCAGCCGCGCGAGGTGACGCTGCTCAAGATCGGCCTGCGCGACTTCTCCCAGCTGGCCGCCCAGTTGCCGCCCGACCAGTCCCTGGCCTGGGTGGAGCGCATCCTGGCCTGCCTGCACGGCGTGCTGGCCCGCTACGGCGCCGAGGTGGACCACCTCACCGGCGATGCCGGGGCAGTGGTCTTCGGGCTGGCAGCGCCCGCCGAGGCACCGGGCGCCGATCCGGCCAGGAGCGGTGGCCCTGACGACGACGTGCACCGCGCCGCCATGTGCGCCCTGGCCCTGCAGATGGCCACGCGCGATCTCAACGACGCCTTCCTGCAAGACCGCCTGCCGTCCATCTACCTGGGCATCGGCATCGCCTGCGGCCCGGCCCTGGTGGGGGGCTTCGGCGGTGCGCCGGGCGTGCGCCAGTCGCCCGTGCTGCTGGGCGACGTGGTGGTCGAGGCCCAGCAGCTGCGCACCTTCGCCCTGCGCGGGCAGGTGCTGGTCAGCGAGTCCGTGTACCAGCGCTGCTGGAGCATGGCCTCGGTGGCCCCGCCCATGCAGGTCTTCGTGAAGGGGCGCGACGAGCCGCTGTCCATGCGCGAACTGGTGGCGGTGCCCAGCCGCAAGCTCAAGGTGCCGCGCCAGGAGTTCCGCCGCAGCCACCGCGTGGAGGCGCGCCTGCCGTGCAGCTGGCAACTGGTGCAGGACGGCATGGTCATGCCCCATGCCGTGCCTGGCATCCTGCGCGACATGGGCTACCACGGCGCGCTGCTGGAGCTGAACGGCACCGTGCCGCTGCATGGCGAGCTGCGCCTGGCCTTCGACCTGCCGCTGGTGCACTACCCGGCCCGGGACGTGTACGCCCGCGTGGTCACCCTCAAGCCGGTGGGCGATCAGGTGCTGGCGGGGGTGGAGTTCACCGCGACCAGCGCGGAGTTCGATGCGCGCGTGCGGCGGTTCGTGCAGGGGATGGTGGCGGGTTGAGCATTCGGTAATCCCGAAGAGGCTGCGGCCTGGCGATTCATCCGCCGTCTTTGTCTTGGTCCAAAAGGTGGCCGAAGCTCTGCGAAAGAAGATAAGGAACCATGGACCCCGCCACCCACCACCAACTCGATTGCCAGTAGGCGATGGCCCAGCAGGCCCAGGCAAACCAGATTGTTGCCGTTTGAAGATAGTCGGAGGGTTTCCGTTTGCTCATCGGATGACCTTAAGCCGTTGAGTCCCCATCTCACCTACACCAGGTAAGGGAGGATACGTGCCGTGCCCGCTGGCGTGGCCAGCATGATCGGAACCCGGGCCTGCGCTGCCACGATCAGATTGATGGGCGCCCGATGCGCGCCATATAGACACCTGGGCCATAGATGCCATGACGGGGGAAAGCGCTGGCTCGGATCACTGCGGTGCGCGCTATCCCTGCAGCACCGGCTGTCGTAGTGAAGTGAATCAGGTTCTTGGGCAGAGCGGCGAAGCCATAACCTGCCGTTCCGAGCGTGAGTGCGGTGGTTGGTGCTATTTCGGGTGTCCATAGCACCGCGACGGCGCCGGGGACGTGTGCCAATGGAGCCCAAGGGCTCTGGAGTTCACCGCGATGTCGGCCCCATACTGCGCCGCGTTGTCACCGGCCAGCGTCGAGGCCCGGTACAACTGCTGGAGTTGGAGGATGAACCGGCGCATCGGGCCTGGATCGGATATTTCGACGGGCTTGCTGCAGCCGTCGCGTCGACACATCAACGTTTGTTCGGTCATCCATCCCTCGGCACTGTGGTTATACGGCGAGCTTACCTGCCGCCGTCCCCCGTGAGATGCTGGCGCCTCGCGTGCCGGCTTACGCGCCCAGTCGCTCCGCCAGCCCCACCAGACTCTCCGCATGCCAGTCGTTTCCCGCCTGCGGTGACACGTCCTTCGGTCTCGCCCTGCCGAACTCCCACGGCCGCTCGATGTAGGCCGTCCGCAGCCCGCATTCCCGCGCCGCCCCCAGGTCCTCGTGGTGGGCCGCCACCATCATCACCTGCCCCGGCGCCAGGTCGAACGTGCGGGCCACGCCCTGGTACACCGAGGGATCGGGCTTGTACGCGCGGAACACCTCGGCGCTCAGGATGCAGTCCCAGGGCAGGCCGGCGCGCTTGGCCATGTTCGTCAGCAGGCCGATGTTGCCGTTGGAGAGTGTGGTGATCGTGTAGCGGCGCTTCAGGCGCTGCAGGCCCTCCACGCTGTCGGGCCAGGGGTCGAGCCGGTGCCACACGCGGTTCAGGTGCTGGCGCTCGGGCTCGGTCAGGTGCTGCAGGCCAAAGCGGGGCAGCAGGCCGTCCAGGATCAGGCGGTGCAGTTCGTCGATGCGGGTCCAGCCCAGTTCGCCGCTGCGCACGCGCTGCATGGCGGGCTGGTAGCCCTCGCGCCAGGCCAGCGCGAAGGCGTCGGCGTCCACCTGCGGATAGAGGGCCTGCACCTCGCGCACGATGCTTCCGTGCCAGTCCACCACGGTGCCGAAGATGTCGAATGCCAGCACGCGCACGCCGTGCCAGGGTTGGTCGTTCATGGGGGCTCCTTGGAGGGGATGGATGCGAGGTGGCTCACCCGAGGGGCAGGCCGATGCAGCCCCAGCATAGCGGGGCGTTCTGCGATGTCCCCCGGCCTGCGGAGCGCGGCGGAGCGTGATATGGTCTCCGGCCTGCGGGTTAACCCTGATTCGCCCCGCCGGCCATTGCTTCATGACCACGCCTTCCATCCCTTCCCCATCCCCCGACGCCCTGGCGGCCACGCCTTCTCCCGCCGCCCCCGCCAGGGACGACCGCACGCTGCTGCGCGCCGTGCTGGCGCTGGGCCTGGGCGGGTTTTCCATCGGCACCGGCGAGTTCGTCATCATGGGCCTGCTGCCCGAGGTGGCGCGCGACATCGGCGTGAGCATTCCGCAGGCGGGCCATGTCATCAGCGCCTATGCGCTGGGCGTGGTGATCGGCGCGCCGGTGCTGGCCGTGCTGGCGGCGGGCTGGGGCCGGCGGGCGTTGCTGATCGCGTTGATGGGGGTGTATGCGCTGGGCAATTTCGCCTCGGCGATGGCGCCCGGGTATCTGTCGCTGAACGTGCTGCGCTTCGTGACGGGGCTGCCGCACGGCACGTATTTCGGCGTCGCGGCGCTGGTGGCGGCGTCGCTCGCGCCACCGGGACGGCGCGCCCACGCGGTGGGGCTGGTGATGCTCGGGCTGACCGGGGCCACCCTGCTGGGGGTGCCGATCGCGGCGTGGCTGGGGCAGGTGTTCGGCTGGCGCGCGGCGTTCGTCTTCGTGGGGCTGATCGCGGTGGCCGCCATGGCCATGGTGCGCCGGGGCGTGCCCTACCAGCCGCCGGCCGAAGGCGCCAGCCCCTGGCGCGAGTTGGGCGCCCTGCGGCGCAAGCAGGTGTGGCTCACGCTGGGCATCGCGGCGATCGGCTTCGGCGGCATGTTCTCGGTGTTCAGCTACATCAAGCCCACGCTGACCGAGGTCGCCGGGTTGCCGCTGGCCGGTGTGCCGCTGGTGCTGGCGCTGTTCGGCGCAGGCATGGTGGCGGGCAACCTGGTGGGCGCCCGCCTGGCGGACAAATCGTTGATGCGCACGATCGGCGGGCTGCTGCTGTGGTCCATCGTGGTGCTGGGCGGCTTCGTGTTCGCGGCGCACCATGTGGTGACGGCGGCCGCGGCGACGTTCCTGCTGGGCACGATCGTCGCCATCGGCCCGGCGCTGCAGATCCGGCTGATGGACGTGGCCGGCGAGGCGCAGACCCTGGCCGCGGCCCTCAACCACTCGGCCTTCAATTGCGCCAACGCGCTGGGAGCCTGGCTGGGCGGCGTGGCGATCACGGCCGGGCTGGGCTGGACCTCCACCGGCTGGGTGGGCGTGCTGCTGGCGCTGGGCGGGCTGGCGGTGTTAGGCTGGTCTCTGGCGGCGGACCGCGCGGGGCGTGCGGCGGGCTGAACACGTTCTCAGGCCACGGGCGTGGCGCGGGAGCGCCGCCAGTGGCCGATGCCCGACATCACCATCACGCAGCACACGAGCCACGCCCCGCCGGTGAGCCATCCGGCGAGCACGTCGCTGGCAAAGTGCATCTGCAGCACCACGCGGCTCCAGCCCACGGTGAACACGGTGGCCACCGCCAGCAGCACGGCCGGCAGGTGCCAGCGCGCGGGCAGCAGGCGCAGCGCCAGATAGGCCAGCATGCCGTAGGCCACCAGCGAGCTGCTGCTGTGCCCGCTCGGAAAGCTGAAGCCGTCGGCCACGGCGATCTCGTGCGTGTGCACCGGCCGCACGCGTTCGAAGGTGTGCTTGAAGCCGCGCGTGAGCAGCCCGTTGCCGGCCAGTGCCGCCGTCCAGCCCAGGGCCAGCAGGCGGTAGCGGCGCAGCCAGAGGGCGGCGGCCACCGCCACGGCCAGCACCGTCAGCACGGCGGTGTCGCCGGCGTGGGTCAGGTTCGCGAACAGGGTGAGCGTGGCCACGCTGGCGGTGGCGCGCAGCGTGGCGGCCAGGGTGTCGTCGAACAGGGCCCACGCGGTGGGCGCGGCCCATTCCTCGGCGATGGCGTCCAGCGCCTGCGCGCACGCCAGCAGCAGCAGGGCAGCCACGCACAGGGTGGCCAGCAGCCGCGCGCCGGCGTTTTGCGGCGCGCCCCAGCGCTCGGCCCAGGGGGCGACCCACCGGGCCCCGTGGGTGTGCAGCGGCCCGTTGGCCGCCCAGGCCGCAATGGCGGCCACCAGCGCGATGACCAGGCCCCCGGTCCAGACGGTCAGGGGGTGCGATCCGGCCCACAGGGCCATGGCCTGGACGTCCATCATGCGCGGGCCTCCGGCGGGGCGGGCCGCGGGTTCGGGCGTGGCTGCGCAGGGCGGGCAGGGCAGGGATGGCGGCGGGGCAGTGGCATGGATCGCGCAGCAAGGGAGTGGATCAGGGCGGCAATGGTGGCAGGCGCGTGGCGGGCGGCCAATCCCATTTCCTGGCGATCCGTCGGGGTTTGCGGGCGGCGCCGAGGCGTGTCGGCCATGGCTGACAAGGGGTGCGCCTGCCTGCCGATGCCCCCTTGCCCGGGCCGTGTGCAGAATCGGGCGTCCCGCGGTGCGGGCACCGCCCCCCGAGCCCGATCGGATCCAGCCCTGCGCAGGGTGATACTCCCCTCGAAAGCCTTCCCGACATGCCATCCAACGACCTGCCAGCGTCCATGCCAAAGGGCCGTGGCCCGATCCATCTGGTGGTGCCCCACCGGCCCGGTGCCGACCATGGCCAGCTGCGAGCCCGCCTCGAGGGCCTGGCGCCCCTGCAAAGCAACGCCGTGCAATGGCACGTGCCCGCGCAGCGCGCCGGCATCGTCCAGGCGGCCGAAGAGGCCGCGCTCGCCGCCCAGGCCGACGGCGGCCTGGTGGTGGCCGCGGGCGGGGACGGCACCATCAACGCGGTGGCCACCGCTGCCTGGAAGCACCAGGTGCGCATGGGCGTCATTCCGGTGGGCACCTTCAACTATTTCGCGCGCGAGCAGAGCCTGTCGCTCGACCCCGAGCAGGCGGCCAACGACATCCTGGCCGCCATGGACTCGGGCGATGCACGGCCGGTGAGCGTGGGCTTCGTCAACGACCGCATGTTCCTCGTCAACGCCAGCGTGGGGCTGTACCCGCGCCTGCTGGAGGAGCGCGAGCTGGCCTCGCGCCGCTTCGGCCGCTCGCGCTGGGTGGCCATCGTGTCGGCGGTGTGGAGCTTCTTCCGTCCTGCCTCGGCGCGCCGCTGGCGCGTGGCGCTGCGCCAGCACCGGGTGGCCGATCCCACGCGCGAAGAGTTCTTCGCCTCCACGTTGTTCGTCGGCAACAACCCCCTGCAACTGGAACGCCTGGGCATTCCGCAGGCCCAGGACGTGGCCGACGGCGACCGCCTGGCGGTGCTGCTGCTCAAGCCCCAGAGCCGCGCTGCCACCGCGCGCACCGTGTGGAATGCCGCCGTGGGCCAACTGGCGCGCGACGAGGCCGTCATCAGCCTGGCCTGCGCTGAGATGGTGGTGGAGCCCACTTGGCGGCCGCACCGCGTGAAGGTGGCCTTCGACGGCGAGCGCGAATGGATGGCGCCGCCGCTGCGTTTTCGGGTGGAAGAGCGCCCGCTGTGGCTGGTGGCCCCCACCGCCACGGCGCGCGACGACGATCCCGCCGCCGAGGGTGCCGTGCCCGTGGCCGCTCCGCCCCCCACCGCCGTCCCGGAAGGCGCCCCGGTGGCCGTGCCCGGCCTGGCGACCGGCTGAGCCGCCCGCCCCGAAGGCCGCCCATGAGGGTTCTCATGCACCTGTCGGACCTGCACTTCGGTGCGCACGATCCGCGCGTGTGCGCGGCGGTGGCGCGTCTGGTCAAGACGCTGGACGTATCGCTGCTGGTGGTGTCGGGCGATCTCACGCAGCGCGCCACGGCCGAGCAGTTCGCGCAGGCGCACGCGTTCATCGCCGGGCTGGGCGTGCCGCGCCTGCTGGTCATGCCCGGCAACCACGACGTGCCGCTGTTCGCCTGGTGGGAACGGCTGGGCCGGGCCTACCGCCGCTACGAGCGCTGGTGGGGGCGCGACCTGGAGCCGGTGTGCGACGTGGACGGCTTCCTGGCCGTGGGGGTCAACACCACGCGCCCCTGGCGGCACGAGCGCGGCAGCCTGTCGCATGCCCAGATCGACGCGGTGGCGCAGCGCCTGGCCGCGGCCCCGCGCGACCGGTGGCGCATCGTGGTCACGCACCACCCGCTGGTGGTGCACCCCACGAGCGACACCGAGCACCGGCCCCACCGCGCGGGCGAGGCCCTGGCGCGCTGGCGGGAGGCGGGTGCACAGCTGCTGCTGTCCGGCCATGCGCACGAACCGGGCCTGGCCGAGGTGCTGCCCGGCCTGTGGGCGGCCCGGGCGGGCACGGCCGTGTCGGTGCGCCTGCGCGCCCATGCGCCCAACAGCCTGGTGACGCTGGAGCACCCGGCGCCCGTGCGGTCCGGCACCGAGGCGCTGCCCGCGCGCCACCGGCTGACGCGCTGGGACTACGACGCGCGGCTGCAGGCTTTTTTGCCACTGCCGCCCCGGGACCTCGGGAGCGCCGCAACGTAGCGCCGGCATGGCAAGATCCAGGCCGTTGCCGTCGACCTGAATTGCCCCATGCTGATCAATTGCGTTGCCTACCAAAACGGTGCCAAGCTGGCCGATATCTCGGTCGACCACATCAGCGATTACGTCTCCCTGCCGGGCTGCTTCGTCTGGGTGGCCCTGGCCGATGCCACGCCGCAGGAGCTTGAAGAGATGCAGCAGGAGTTCGGCCTGCACGAACTCGCCGTGGAGGACGCCCAGCACGGCCACCAGCGCCCCAAGATCGAGGAATACGGCAATTCGCTGTTCGCCGTGCTGCATCTGGTCGAGCCCGACCCGGAGCAGGGCGGCATCAACGTGGGCGAGGTCGATGTCTTCGTGGGCAGCAACTACGTGCTGTCGGTGCGCAACCGCAGCAAGCTCGGGTTCCTGGGCGTGCGCGAGCGCTGCGAGCGCCAGCCCGAACTGCTGCGCACCGGGTCGGGCTTCGTGCTGTATGCCCTGCTGGACGCGGTGGTGGACCGCTACTTTCCGGTGATCGACGCGCTGGAGGTGGAACTGGAGCAGATCGAGCAGCAGATCTTCACCAAGGGCGCGCCGCACAACAACATCCAGCGCCTTTACGAACTCAAGCGCCACGCCATGGTGCTCAAGCGGGCGGTGGCGCCGCTGATGGAGGGGGTGGGCAAGCTGCACGGCGGGCGCGTGCCCCAGGTGTGCATGGGGTCGCAGGATTATTTCCGGGACGTGCTCGACCACCTGAGCCGCATCAACGGCTCGATCGACGCCATGCGCGACACCATCGGCACCGCCATCCAGGTGAACCTGTCGATGGTGACGATTGAGGAGAACGAGATCACCAAGCGCCTGGCGGCCTGGGCCAGCATCTTCGCGGTCTGCACCGCGTTCGCCGGCATCTGGGGCATGAACTTCGAGGGCATGCCCGAGCTGAAGTGGACCTACGGCTACCCGGCGGCGCTGGTGCTCATCCTGAGCGTGTGCGGCTACCTGTACTACCGCTTCCGGCGGGCGGGCTGGCTCTGAGCCGCGGGTCGGTGAACGCGTCCCGGCGGCGGCCGGCCGCGGGGCATCCGGTGGCGCGCCGTGCCGGGCGCGCGGGTGTTGTCAAACGGATCGCTCCTGGGTCGCTGCCCATTGGTCAAATCGCAGCAAGATGGTACAAAAGCCGGGGAGGGAGAAATCTCTGGCGGCGACACGGCAACAAGAACCACGGCGTTCCTTCATGCAACACCTTTTCCTGACCCGCGCACTGTGCCGACTGGCACTGGCCTGGCTCTGCTTCGCTCCCCTGGCAGGGCACGCCCAGAGCCCCCCGGCCGCCGGCGGACCGGGCGCATCGGCCCCGGCCCCGACCCCCGCGCCGTTCATGCTGCGCGTGGTCGGCAGCCTGGGTGCCCTGTCGCAGTACACGCAGCGCGAGGCGCCGTTCTGGACGCAGGAACTCGCCCGGCTCAGCAATGGCCGGTTCTCTTCCACCATCGTGCCGTTCGATCGCGCGGGCGTGCCGGGCATGGAGATGCTGCGACTGGTCGAGCTGGGTGTGGTGCCGTTCGGCACCGTGTTGATGAGCTCCCTGACCGCGCAGTACCCGCAGTACACGGCGCCCGATCTGCCGGGCCTCAGTCCCGACATCGCCAGCCTGCGCACCACGGTCGCCGCGTTTCGCCCCTATCTGGAGGCGTCGCTGCGCCAGGAGCGCAACATGGAGATGCTGGCCATCTACGTCTATCCGGCCCAGGTGATCTTCTGCAAGAACGCCATGACGGGCCTGGCCGACCTGTCCGGCCGGCGCATCCGCGTGGCCTCGGCCTCGCAGGCGGACTTCATCAGCGCGGTGGGCGGCATTCCGGTGCACACGGGCTTCGGCCAGATGGTGGCCAGCCTCAAGGCCGGAGACAGCGAATGCGCCGTGACCGGCACCATGTCGGGCAACACCATGGGGCTGTACGAGGTGACCCAGTACGTCTATCCCATGCCGCTCACCTGGGGCCTGTCGATCTTCGGGGCCAACCGCGATGTGTGGAACTCGCTGCCCCCCGACCTGCGCACCCTGCTGCAGCGCGAGGTGCCCCGGCTGGAGGCCGCCATCTGGGCCGATGCCGAGCGCGAGACGACCGAGGGGCTCGCGTGCAACACGGGCTGGCCCACCTGCGTGAAGGGCGCCAAGGGGGCCATGGTGGTGGTGCCGGTGTCGGCGGCCGACGATGCGCGGCGCGTGGAGATCCTGCGCACCACCGTGCTGGCGAACTGGCAGCGGCGCTGCGGCCCCGCCTGCGTGGATCTCTGGAACCGCACCGTCGGCCCTGCGCGCGGCATCACCGCCCCCCGGGCCCCGTGATGCCGTCCATTTCCAGGCGCATCCGCATCGCCGTCGGCAGTGTCGTGGCCGTGTTTCTGCTGGCCCTGGCCGGGGCGGCCGCATGGCTGGTGTGGAGCACGCGGCACTCCGCGCTGGCCGAGAGCGAGGCGCAGGTCACGCGCTTTGCCACCGGCGCCGAGGCTGCGGTCAACCGTTCGCTGCTCGGCCTGGATGTGCTGCTGGCCAGCACCGCCGACCTGATGGCGATGCGCGAGCAGGTACACGAATCCCGCGATCCCGGCGCGGTGAGCCAGCTGCTGCGCGCGGCCGCGCGCCAGAACCTCATGGTGCGCTACGTGGCCCTGCTGGACGGGCAGCGCAAGGTGGTCGCCTCCTCGGACACGGCCGGCGGGCGCGTGGGGATGGAGCTGCCCTCGGGCTTCTTCGAAGAAGTCATGGGCCAGCCCGTGCCCACGCTGGCGATCAGCGTGCCGACCATCAGCTTCGCCAGTTCCGAGCGTGTGCTGTACGTGGCCCGCCACGTGCGCGCGCTGAACGGCGAGCGTTTGATCGCCGTGGCCCAGGTGCCCACCAGCATGCTGGTGTCGGTGCTCACGCAGGCGGTGGACATTTCCGGGCTGGAGGTCACGCTGGAGCGCGGGCAGGGGCAGATGCTGCTGGGGTTCTCGGGCCGGGGCGATGCGCGCCACCGTGCGCGGGTGCATCCCCTCAGCGAGGTCGGCGTGCCCATCAGCGCCTGGGGCCAGGGCGCGCGCATCACCGGCGTGTCGTCGCTGGTGGTGGCGCGGCCCATTCTGTACCCGGATTTCTGGATCTCGGCCAGCCTGCCCGAAGCGGCGGCGCTGTCGGCCTGGCGCAGCGAGCGCACGGCCATCGTGCTCGTGGCGCTGTTCTTCGGCGTGACCGTGGCCGTGGCGGGCCTGTTCACCATCGCCTACCTCACGCGCATGAACCGCGCGCGCATGGCGCTGGCCAGTTCCAAGTCCACGCTCGACCAGGCGCTGGGCTCCATGGTCACCGGCTTCGTGCTGCTGGGCCGCGACCTGGAAGTGCTGCAGTGGAACCGCCGCTTCGAGGACATGTTTCCCTGGCTGCGCGGCGTGATGACCAATGGCCTGCCGTTCCGCGCGCTGCTGGAGGCGACGGTGCTGCACCACCTGCCCGAGGCCAGCGAGCGGCAGCGCCGCGAATGGGTCGACCAGCGCCTGGCGCTGCAGCGCCACCCGCAGGGCACGCACGAACAGATGCTGCCCAATGGCCACTTCATCCAGATCACCGAGCGCGCCACGCCCGAGGGCGGCCTGATGATCTCCTACCACGACGTGACCGACCTGCGCCTGGCCAGCGCCGAGATCGAGAACCTCGCCTTCTACGACCTGCTGACCGGCCTGCCCAACCGGCGCCTGCTGCTGGACCGGCTCAACCAGGCCGCCGCCACGGCGGCGCGCTCGCGCGAGCTGGGGGCGCTGCTGTTCCTGGACCTGGACCATTTCAAGACCCTCAACGACACGCAGGGCCACGAAGTGGGCGACCTGTTGCTGCAGCAGGTGGCGGTGCGCCTGAAGGATTGCGTGCGCACCACCGACACCGTGGCGCGGCTGGGCGGCGACGAGTTCGTGGTCATGCTGTGCGACCTGGCGCGCGATCCGCAGGAGGCCGCCACGCTGGCGCGGCGCATCGGCGAGAAGATCCTGCTGGCGCTGAGCAAGCCCTACCAGTTGCGGGCGCAGACGCACCACAGCAATTGCAGCATCGGCGCCACCGTGTTCGGCGACTCGCGGCAGTCGGCGGCCGAGCTGCTCAAGCAGGCCGACATCGCCATGTACCAGGTCAAGGCCCGGCGCGGCCACGGCCTGTGCTTCTTCGATCCGCAGATGCAGGTGGTCATCACCCAGCGCGCGCAGCTCGAAGTGGACCTGCAGGTCGCCATCCAGCAGGGCCAGTTCGTGCTGCACTACCAGCCGCAGTTCACCTTGCCCGGCACCATGGTGGGCGTGGAGGCGCTGCTGCGCTGGCAGCACCCCGAGCGCGGCCTGGTGGCCCCCGGCCACTTCATCGCGGTGGCCGAGGAGAGCGAGCTGATCGTGCCCATCGGCATGTGGGTGCTGCGAACGGCCTGCGAGCAACTGGCCGAATGGCAGCGAGATCCGCGCCTGCGCAACGTGCACGTGTCGGTGAACGTGAGCGCACGGCAGTTCCGCCACCCCGACTTCGTGGCGGGCGTGGTCGAGGTGATCCAGGAGACCGGCATCCGCCCGCACCTGCTGGAGCTGGAACTGACCGAGTCGCTGGTGCTGGACAACGTGGAAGACTCGGTCGCCAAGATGCACCTGCTGCGCACCAAGGGCGTGCGGTTCTCGGTGGACGATTTTGGCACCGGCTATTCGTCGCTGGCCTACCTCACGCGACTGCCGCTGCACCAGCTCAAGATCGACCAGTCGTTCGTGCGCAACCTGGGCGTGCGCCCCACCGACGACGTGATCGTGCAGACCATCATCGGCATGGCGCGCAACCTGGAGCTGCAGGTGATCGCCGAAGGCGTGGAGACCGCCGAGCAAAAGGACTTCCTGGCGCTGCACGGCTGCGACCTGTACCAGGGCTACCTCTTCGCACGGCCCCTGCCGGTCGAGGAGCTGGTGGAGCGCTTTGCCGGCACCGCCGCGCCGAGCGCGCCCCTGCCCGGGCCGCTCTGAGCCGCTCTAAACCAGCCGCGCCTGTGCTTCGGGCCGGCCGCGTCAGCGACCCGGCCCACAGGCGGACTGCCGGTTTGCTATATTTTTAATAGCGGTATGCCCTAGTATCGATTGCGCTGGAGGCCGTTTTGCCTCGTATGGCCGTTCAGGCCTTGTGGGGCCGGGACGAGGCGACGATGCCGCCCACGATCAACAGGAACGCCGCCGCATGGTAGGGGCGCGGCGTCTCGCCCAGGAACATCGCCGACATCACGGCGGCGAAGAGCGGCGTGAGGTTGATGAAGAACCCCGCCACCGCCGGGCCCGCGCGCTGCACGCCCACGCCCCAGCACCGGTAGGCCAGGATGGCCGGCCCGAGCGCGATGAAGGCCAGCGCCGCGGCCAGCGGCCAGCCCCATTCGATGTGCGTGTGGCCCAGGGCCCATTCGCCGCTGGCGAAGGCGCCCGACCAGGCCAGGCCGAACACCATCTGCGCCATCAGGAACGCCGCCCAGTCCGAGCGCACCGTGGCCGGCTCGTGCGTGCGCGACAGCAGCCAGCTGTAGAACGCCCAGGAGATCGTCGCCAGCACCATGAACAGATCGCCGGGCACCAGGCGCAGCGCGAGCAACTGGCCCCACTCGCCCCGGCTCAGCACCAGCAGCACTCCGGCCATGGACAGCACCGCGCCGATCAGCTGCGGGCGCCGCACGGGCGCGCCGAAGCACAGCGCGCCCACCGTCAGCATCCACAGCGGCAGGCTGGAGCCCACGAGCGTCACGTTCAGCGGCGTGGAGGTCTGCAGCGCCATGTACTGCAGCGCGTTGTAGCAGCCGATGCCCAGCAGCCCGAGCGCCGCATAGCGCCGCCAGTGCGGCCACAGCGGGCTTTGCGGCCCCAGCACGCGGAACGCCAGCGGCAGCAGCACCAGGAACGCCAGCGCCCAGCGCATGAAGTTCAGCGTGACGGGCGGCACCAGTGTGTGGACCAGCCGGCCCACCACCGCGTTGCCGGCCCACAGCAGCGGCGCGGTGGCCAGCAGGGCGATCGTGCCCGGGGTGAGTCGTTGCGTCATGGGCGAGGACTGTAGCGCCTCGCTCCGGCAGGCCGCGGCAAAACATGGCAGGATTCACCCGCTTTCCGTCAGCCGGTCGCCCGCTTTTCGTTCTCTCGTTCCTTCCCCCTTCTCAGCTTGCAGGAGTGTTCCCCATGAGCCTTGCCGTCCAGATCCGCCAGCATGGCGGCCCCGAAGAACTCCATGTCGTCGATGTGGCCGTCGGCGACCCCGGCCCGGGCGAGATCCGCATCCGCCACCATGCGGTGGGCCTGAACTTCATCGACGTGTACCACCGCACGGGCCTGTACCCGCTGCCCATGCCAGCCACCCTCGGCATGGAGGGCGCGGGCATCGTCGAAGCCGTGGGCGAGGGCGTCACGCACCTGAAGGCCGGCGACCGCGCGGCCTACGCCAGCAACCCGCCCGGCAGCTACTCCGAAGTGCGCGTGATGCCCGCCAAGACCGTCTGCAAGCTCCCCGACGCCATAAGCTTCGAGACCGGCGCGGCCATGATGCTCAAGGGCCTCACGGCGCAGTACCTGCTCAAGAAGACGCTGCCCGCCGAGGGCCTGCAGCCCGGCGACCACGTGCTCTTTCACGCAGCCGCCGGCGGCGTGGGCCTGATCGCCTGCCAGTGGGCCAAGGCCCTGGGCCTGCAGCTCATCGGCACGGCCGGCAGCGACGAAAAATGCCGCCTCGCGCTCGCCAACGGCGCGGCGCACGCCATCAACTACCGCACCGAGGACTTCGCCGCGCGCGTGAAGGACATCACCGGCGGCAAGGGCGTGAAGGTGGTGTACGACTCCGTGGGCAAGGACACCTGGGAGAAATCGCTCGACTGCCTGCGTCCCTTCGGCCTCATGGCCACCTTCGGCAATGCCTCGGGCCCGGCGCCGGCGTTCCCGCCCGGCCTGCTGGGCGCCAAGGGTTCGCTGTACGTCACGCGGCAGACGCTCTTCACCCACATCGCCACGCGCGAGGCCACGCAGGCCATGGCGGACGACCTGTTCGCAGTGGTGCAAAGCGGCGCAGTCAAGATCCACATCGAGCAGCGCTACCCCCTGCGCGACGTGCAGCAGGCGCACCGCGACCTGGAGGCCCGCAAGACCACAGGCTGCACCATCCTCACCCTCGAATGAGCGGGCAACCCGTGCCGGGCTGGGTGCCCGCCGCGCGCCGCCAGGCGCAGCAGCCCCCCGCCGCGCCGCGCCTGCCGTTCCTGGTGGCCGGATATGCCGTGGGCTCGGTGGCCGAGGGCGTTCTGGATGAAATCGCCCTCACGCCGGTGGATTCTTTGCCTTGTTTGCTATTAAAAAAGGAGCATTTCGGTGCGCCTGCATGGCACCTCGATGCCCCGGCGGGCGACGCGACCGCCGCCCTGGCGGCCCTGGCGCAGGCGCTGCGCCAGGCCGGCCGCTGCGGGGCCTGGCGCGACGAGCAACTCGCCGTGCGCAACGCCGCCGGCGAGCGCATCGGCACCGTAGAGCGCGGCGCCGTGCGCCCCTTGGGGCTCGCCACCCAGGCCGTGCACCTGGTGGGCAGCATGCCGGGGGGCTGCCTGTGGGTGCAGCAACGCGCCTTCGACAAACCCACCCACCCTGGAAAGTGGGACACGCTCATGGGCGGCATGGTCAGCGCCGCCGACACGCTGGACACCGCCCTGGAGCGGGAAACCTGGGAAGAGGCGGGCCTGCGCATCGGCGCGCTGCACGCCGTGGCGCACGGCGGCCACGTGGACTTCGCCCGGCCCAGCAGCGATGGCGAAGGCGTGGGCTACATGGTCGAGCGCATCGACTGGTTCCACGCCACCGTGCCCGAGGGCCTGGTGCCAGAGAACCAGGACGGCGAGGTGGAGCGGTTCGAACTGCTGCCCGCCGCCGAGGTGCATGCGCGGCTGGCGCGGGGCGAGTTCACGCCCGAAGCGGCGCTGGTGCTGGCGGGGTTCTACGGCTGGTGATCCCGGAGCGCTGCGTTCATTGAAATCTTGCTTCGCATCATGGTCTGCGTGGGCAGACTGCGGGACTATCTGGAAGCTCTTCAGGAAAAACATCGCGCCATTCGCAGGCCGCTCTGTCGGGAATGCCTGCGTCTCGTGCCCAATCGGGCGCCACTGCGTCGGAGCAGGGCGCTCGCCCTCGCACGCGGATCGGTGGGGAGTCGTCTTCGGCCCGCCCACTCAGCGTCAAGGAGCAGCGGCACCAACAGTTGATGGCGCAAGCGGCCGCGCAGGGCGGTGTCTATGCACAAGGCAGCTACACGCCCAAACCGAAAACGGAAAAACCGCCAGCCTCTGTGTCTTCTCCGTCCTCGAGCTTCACGCGTCAGGAGTCTTTCGACCCCGACATGCAAACCATGATGTTCAACACGCCCGATGCGAAGGAGTTTTATCAGCACATGGTGAACCCTGGCGCGCACGCCCAAAGCAGTGCGTCTGCCGACGCTGCTGCGCCACCGAGCGGTCGTGTTCTTGGACGCAGCGGGCCGATCCAGAACCGCGATTACAACGCTGGGCCGGCGCCTCAGCGTTAGGGCGCTGGCGCAAGCCGCTGAGAGCGGGTTTCGAAGGCTTGGCGATGCAAGTCTTATGACGTCGCTTCGGTCGAGTGCCTTGGCTCTGCACGGGTCGGACTTCTTGTCTGCCGCTCCTGAGCCACCGTCCGCACCAAGTCCCACGCGGCCTGGGCCACCGGCGCCAGCGCCCGGTTGCGGCGGTGGACGAGCACGATTTCGCGGTCCACGCGCGGGCGCAGCGGGCGCACGGCCACCCCGGGCAGGCCTTCCGGCGGCAAGGCCAGGGTGGGCACCACGGTGATGCCCAGGCCCGCGGCCAGCATGCGGAAGATCGTGGTCGGGTGGCCGACCTCCTGCGCCACGGTGGCGGCCACGCCCTGGGCGGAAAACGCCTGGTCGATGAGGCGGCGGCTGCCCGAGGCATGGTCGAGCAAAACCAGCGGCTCGCCCGCCAGATCGGTCCAGCGCACGCTGCGCCGGCGCGCCAGGGGATGGCTGGGCGGGCAGGCCACGCAAAAGGGCTCGGTGAGGATGGCCTCGCAGGTGAGCGACTCGCGGTCGCCGGGATCGATCACCACGCCGAAATCCACCTCGCCCGACAGCACGCTCGCCAGCACGTCGTTCTGGATGCGGTCCAGCAGCACGATCTGCAGGCCCGGAATCTCGCGCTGGCAGCGGGCGATGCAGTCAGGCATCAGGTGGGCCGAAAGCGTGGGGCTGCTGGCCACGCGCACCCGGCCCCGCCGTTCGGACGCCATGCCGCGCACGTCCAGCAGCACCGCGTCCAGGTCTTCCAGCACGCGCTCCAGGCGGGCGGCGAGGCTGCGGCCCGCCTCGGTCAGCTCGACCTCGCGCGTGGTGCGGTTGAGCAGCTGCAGGCCAAGTTGCGCCTCCAGTTCGGTGATGCAGCGGCTCACCGCGGGTTGCGTCAGGCCGATCTGTTCGCCTGCGCGGCTGAAATGGCGCGTGGCGGCGACCGCGCGAAAGACATGGAGCTGGCGCAGCGTGACATTCATGATTTCCAATCATAAAACCATCAGATAAATCCATTTCTCTTTGGATCGTGCGCCGGGCCTAATGGCGGCCATCCGATTGCAAAGGTTCAGTGTTCCATGGCCCGCTCCCGTTTCCTTCCCGACAATTTCACCCTCGCGCTGCTCGCCACCGTGGCGCTGGCCAGCCTGCTGCCTGCCTCGGGGCGGGTGGCCCAGGGCTTCGAGCAGGCCACGCTGGCCGCGGTGGCGCTGCTGTTCTTCCTGCACGGCGCCAAGCTGCCGCGGGAGGCCATCGTGGCCGGCCTGTCGCACTGGCGCCTGCACCTCGTGGTGGTGGCCTCCACCTTCGTGCTCTTTCCGCTGATCGGCTGGGCCCTGCGGCCGGTGCTGCAGCCGCTGGTCACGCCCGAGCTGTACCTGGGCGTGCTCTTCCTGTGCGTGCTGCCGGCGACCGTGCAGTCGGCCATCGCCTTCACCGCCATGGCGCGCGGCAACATGCCTGCCGCCGTGTGCGCGGCCTCGGGCTCGACGCTGCTGGGCATCGTGATCACGCCGCTGCTGGTGGGCTGGCTGCTGCCGGGCGTTCCCATGGCGCATGGCGCGGGCGGCGCAGCGGGTGGGGGCACACACGATCTGCTGGCCAGCATCGGGCGCATCACGCTGCAATTGTTCGTTCCCTTCCTGTCGGGCCATCTGCTGCGCCCGTGGATCAGCGGCTTCGTGCAGCGCCGTGCCGCGGTGCTCAAGTTCGTGGACCAGGGCTCGATCCTGCTGGTGGTCTACACGGCCTTCAGCGCGGCCGTGATCGAGGGGCTGTGGCGGCAGATTCCGCTGCCGGCGCTGGCCGGGCTGTTGGTCGTGTGCGCGGTGATTCTGGCCATCGCCCTGGCGGCCACGACCTGGATCAGCCGGCGGTTCGGGTTTTCGAAAGAGGACGAGATCACAGTGGTGTTCTGCGGCTCCAAGAAAAGCCTGGCCAGCGGCGTGCCCATGGCCAAGGTGCTGTTCGCCTCGCACGCGGTGGGGGCCATCGTGCTGCCGCTGATGGTGTTCCACCAGTTGCAGCTCATGGTGTGCGCCGTGCTCGCCCAGCGCTACGCGCGCCGGCCCGAGGGGCTCGCCCCCGCGGATCGCATCGCTGCCCATGCGGCAGCGGCCCGCGCGGCCGAGACGCCGCGGGTTCCGTAGGGGCGACGGAAGGGGGCTGATGGAAGGCGTTGCGGGGCCGGGTGGCTGGCAGAGACGGCGCACCCCCCGCTTCGCTCGGCGCGCAGCCGGTTCGCGCGGGTGGGCGCGATGGCGCCCGGGGCGTGCCATCTTGCCCTGTGCCCGCCGATGGCCGGGGGGCGTCCCTCCTCCCCCGACCCCATGCCCAGCCCCGTTCCTTCTGTTCCTTCATCGTCCCGCCGGCCCCGTCCCGCCACTGCGCAGGAAGCCGCGACTTCCGCGGATCAACGCCCCGCGCAACGACCGCGCCTGACCGGTCCCTCGTCCCTGCCAGGGCAGGCCGTTCCGCCTCTGCCGCCGCGGCGTTCCGGGCCTGCGCTGCCGATGACGCCCGCCCGCACTGCCCTGTGGCGCTGGGTGAGAGCCCATGCGGATGCGCCGTTGCTTGACAATGCGTCCGCCCTGTCGCGCATGGGCATCGAGCCCGAAGCCCGCCTGCTGGCGCCCGTGCCCGACCGCCCCAGCGTGCCCACCCCGTCGGTCTCCCCAGGCGGCCTGTGTCTGCCCATGAGGCTAGCCCTTCCCCCGGCTCCCCGTGTCGCCCTGCCGGAAGGCGACACGGCTGCCGTACAGAGGCGCCAGGTGGTCGATTGGTTGAGAGAACTGCGCGCGGTGGCTGCCGACCTGCACGACGAGGGCGTCAGCCCGGACGATGAGCCCGATGCCACCCGCAAGCTCGACAAGCTGGCCATGCCGGCCATGCCGGCCATGGTGGCTGCGCTCAATGCGGAGGACCCGCGACTGCGCCTGGTCTATGCGCACGTCAACGAGCCCGACGACCGGGGCGTGCTCCCCGACAACGAGGGCTTCGGCTCCGCGGAGTGGACGCAGTTCCTGAAGGCTGCGCCGCCGGGGCGCTGGCGGGTCGTCCTGGACAACTCGACCCACAACCTTGCGCTGGACGTGCGGATTGACGGGTTGCCGGGGCAGCCCGGCCGCCGCGGATCCATCGTGCACCTGAGCCCGTCCTTGGCGGGGAACGCCGAGCCACTCATCACGGCCGCCGAGATAGCGAGCCATCTGCACCTGCCGGACGATTGGCCTTTGCTGCTTGCGGACGTGCCGGCGCAAAAGAGCCTGCGTTCCTGCAGGATCTTTGCCCTTTCGATGGCCCTGAAGTGCCACAAAGATGCCTCCATCGACGCCCTGCATGACCAGCGCCTGCGCGGCGCGCCGCTGCCGTTCGCCGCGGTGCCGGTCGAGGCCGAGTTGCTGCAGCCGGCCGAATACTCCAGCGACGACGAGAGCTTCGGCAGAGAAAGCGATGGTGACGGCGTGGCATCTTCGGATTCAGAATCCGATGCCGATTCTTCCTCGCGGCTGCGGAGGGACGCCGGCAAGCGCGGTGCGAGCGCTGTTGCGCAACACCGGCACCTTGCGCCAGCCGACCCTGCCGTGCCTCCGCAGGGGCCGCGGACCGGCCTGTTGGGGCACTATGCCCTGGACGCAGCGGCCTGGGTCGGTCTGCCATTCATGAAGCACGCCCAGTCCCGCAACGAGGTGCTGGCCTATCTGGCCCGGAGCCCGATGAACCCATCGGATCCCTTGAACCGCAAGGGGCAAACGCTGGTGCAGCGCCATGATGCCCACCGGGTCGCGCGCTGGCCGCAAGCCGATGCGCGGCACTCCGGCCCGCTGATGCAAAGCGCATCGATCGAGCTCAAGCGCATCGCCTTCCTCGACAAGGCCTTGCAGCATGCCGCCATTTGCCCGCCGGGAGAGGTGCAGGACTTGTGCGCGTTCATGGACGGCGTGGACCGCCGTTGGCAGGACCGTTACCGCAATTGAACGCGCTGCGGCGCCCATCGCCGCGCGGGCGGGCCCGGGTGGCGGGCACCGGCCTCATTCCTTTTCTTCGCCGGGCGGCACCTTCAGGCGGTCGTTGCGGACCTCCTTCATCATGGCTTCGCCATCGGGGTCTGTGTCGTCCACCGGCACGCTGTCTTCCTGGGTGATTTCCGGCTCGTCATCGCCGTGGGGGTGCTTGGGGGTGTTCATCGTGTCTCCTGGGACGGAAATACAGGCCGGGCAGGCCCTGGCAGGGCTGGCCCGGGCGGTCGGCGAGCGCCGACTGTGCTCGATCAAGGCTGCAGCAATTCCGGCTGCGTGCGGATGGAGGTGCGATCGCGCTGGTCCTTGAGCTTGCCGAGGGCGCTGTCCAGTGCGCGCTGCAACTTGGCTTCGGCGCCGCGGAAGGCTTCGTCCACCGTGGGTGCGTTGTGGGTGGCAACGACGGGTGCATGCTGGGGCACCAGCGCTTCGATCACGCAGCGCTTGTCGTCCGCGCCGCCCCGGTCATGGTTGACGTCCGACAGGTGCACCTCGACGCGCCGCACGCCTTCGTTGAACCGCGACAAATTCTTGCGGATCTCCGCATCCGCCCAGCGTTCCAGGCTCTCGCGGTTGTCCATGCCATTGCCCGTGTTGATGTGAATTTCCATGAGATCTCCTGATGCAGATAAGAGCGCCCAGAGTGCCTTGGGCGGTCCCGCCGCCCTGTAGGCCGAGGGAGCATGGGGCCGTGCGCAGGGTCCTTTGTCACGTTGCGTGACACCTGGGCTGAAGCGCCCCTCACATCGCTCAGCCGTGGCGCTGTGCCCCGTGGAAATCGAAAAAAAAGCCATGCGGGTGCCTTGGCATGGGGCGGATTCGCCTGTTAAATTTCGTAAGAGGGGTGAGAGGTGCTGCAGGCGTCGAGCCATGCACCAGGAGCGGAAGACGCAGGCGGTTTTCCGGACAGCGGCCCCGAGTCTTTGCCGTGACCCGAGCGTCGTTGCACGCCCTGTGTCCCGGTTCGGGAAGGGGCATCCGGCAAAGAAGTCGTTTCTCAAAAAATCAGAACGGGTTGCGCCATGCACACGATTTCCTCTTGCCCGCGGCATCGCCGCCATGCCATCGCGGCGTTGATCGCCTGTACGGCTTCCCTGCATTTCGCCGCGGCGAATGCCGCCGATGTCAGCATCACGCTGCCCCTGGCGGCGGCTTCAGTGTGCGCAGCAGTGGCGGCACCGATGAGCGCCTTCGGGTGCAGTCCGATGGCGCGGTCCTGTTGCCCGCGCTGCCTGCCTCGCCGCAGCAGGGCCAACTGGCATGTTTCGACGGCGCTTCGGGCCGCCTGGGGAGTTGTTCCCCGGCCGCTGCTTCGGCCTTGGCGGGGCCCACCGGCGCGACCGGTCCGGCCGGGCCTGGCGGAGCGACAGGTGCTACGGGCGCCACGGGCGCGCAGGGGGCGACCGGCGCAACCGGGTCATCGGGCGCGACCGGCGCGACGGGGCCCATCGGATTGGCCGGCGCCACCGGTCCGGCGGGCCCGCAAGGCCTTCAGGGCGTGATGGGGGCCACGGGCCCGACCGGTGCGGCGGGCGCCACCGGCACGGCGGGTGCGACCGGGGCCACCGGCCCTGCGGGCACTGGTGGGGCGGTGAGTGCGGTGTCGATGGCCGCGCACAACACGGCCGGCTCCACCATCGCCGTCCTGCTGGGGGGCACCAATGTGCCGATGCCGCAGGCGCAGAACCTCGGCGGTGGCTTTGTCGCCAATGGTTCCAACGACGTCTTCACGGTGCCCACCACGGGCCGCTACCGCGTGAAATACGCCATGCGCACCACCGCCGCCACCCTGGCGAGCGCCCGGGTGCTGATCAATGGCGCCTCCTATCCCGCCTTGACCGAGGTGCCCAGCACGTCGACGAACCGGTATCTCGGCGAGACCATCGTGACGCTGATCGCGGGCTCCACCTTGCAGGCCCAGTTCTATGGGATGTTGGGCTCGGTGACCTTGGACGGCGGGGCGGGCGCGACCCTGATCGTCGAACAGATGGACTGACCCCATCCGATGGGCGCACGGGCGGGCGCCGGGCCCACCGCTTCGCTAGCGGGCGGGCAGAAGATCCGCCACCCGTTCGGCGGGCCGGCACAGGCGCACGCCCCGCGGCGATACCACGATGGGTCGGTTGATGAGTACGGGGTGGGCTGCCATGGCATCGAGCAGCCGGGTGTCGTCCAGGGCCGGATCGGCGAGTCCCAGTTCCGCATGCAGCGGGTGCTTCTCGCGCAGCATGTCGCGCGCCGGCACGCCTGCCCGCGTGACCAGCCATGCCAGCATGGCACGCGAAGGCGGGGTCTTCAGGTACTCGACCACATGCGGCTCGATGCCGCTCGCACGGATCAGCGCCAGCACGTTGCGCGAGGTGCCGCATTCCGGGTTGTGATAAATGACGACGTCGGGTTCGAAGGCGCGGTCGGGCAGGGCAGGGGAGGTCACAGGCGGGGCTTTCGGCAAGGGGTTTGGGCGCCGCAATGACGCGGCACTCGGAAGGGGCGCGTGCGTGGGCGGCGAGCCCGTCATTTTCCGATCGTGGCGTCCTGCGCCGCGCCGGTGGCCGAGCGCAGGCGGTTGGGCGCCAGGGCACCGGCCGAGTCCAGGATGGGATAGGCGATCGAGCAGATGTGCGAGTTGATGCGCTTGAGTTCGCTGATCAGGTCGATGTGCAGCGAGCTGGTTTCCATGCTCTGCACCGTCTTGTCCGCCAGGCGCACCAGGTGGGTGGCGGCGTAGGCGCGCTCCAGGTCGCGAAAGCGCGCTTTTTCTTCGAGCAGCTTCTGCGCGTCGCGCACCGTGCCGTTGAGGAACACGCTCATTCCCAGGCGCAGGTTGTTGATCAGGCGCTCGTGCAGTTCCGTGATCTCGGCCATGCCGGCGTCGGAGAACTGGCGGCCCTTCTTGATCTTCTTGTCTTCGATGTCCAGCAACACGCGTTCGATGATGTCGCCGATCTGCTCCATGTTGATGGTGAAGCTGATGATGTCGGTCCAGCGCCGGCTCTCGTCCTCGCCCAGCGCCTCGCGGGAGATCTTGGTCAGGTAGTACTTGATGGACGAATACAGATCGTCCACCTCGTCGTCCATCTTGCGCAGGCGTTCGGCCAGTTGCACATCATTCTTCTTGATCACATCGAGCACACCCAGCAGCATGGTCTCCACCACGTCGGCCTGGTGCAGCGCCTCGCGGGCGGCGCAGGAAATGGCCAGCGACGGGGTGGACAGGGCCGACGGGTCCAGGTGGTGGGGCCGCAGGCTCTGCGCGCCCACGGGCTTGGGCAGCAGCCGGGTCACCCAGGTGGCCACCCATTGCGTGAAGGCGATGAACCCCAGGCTGATGACCACGTTGAAGCCCAGATGGAACAGCACCACGCCCTGCGCGGTACCTGGCATGTGGGGCTGCACATAGCGCAGCCACAGCCCCGCGAACGGGGCCACCAGCGCCACGCCCATCAGCTTGAAGACCAGGTTGCCCACGGTCACCTGCCGTACCTCCACGGCCGATTTGGCCGTGGTCAGCACGGCCAGCAGGCCGCTGCCCAGGTTGGCCCCCAGCACCAGGCCCAGGGCCACGTCCAGCGGCACCACGTGCGAGGCCGCCATGGCCGAGATAAGCAGCACGATGGCCAGGCTGGAGTACGCGATCACAGCCAGCACCGCGCCCATGACGATCTCCATCACGATGTCGCTGTTGAGCGAGCCGAGCATGGCCTTGATGATGGGGGAGGCCAGCATGGGGCCGCTGGCCTGCACGACCATTTCGAGCGCCAGCAGCATCAGCCCCAGCCCGATGAGCACGCGCCCCACGCGCCCGGCCGAGCTGGACTGGCGGGTGATGAACAACACCACGCCCACGAAGATGAAGAGGGGGGACAGCCACGACAGGTCGGTGGAGAACAGCACCGACATGAGGGCCGTGCCCACGTCGGCCCCGCGCATCACCGCCAGCGCGGCGGGCAGGGTGATGAGCCCCTGGCCCACGAACGACGAGGTCATGAGCGAGGTGGCCGTGCTGGACTGCACCAGGGCCGTCACGCCGATGCCCGACAGCGCTGCCGTGAAGCGGTTGCCCATGCTGCGGGCGAGCATGGTGCGCAGGTTGGCGCCGAACACACGCAGCACGCCCGTGCGCACCAGGTGGGTGCCCCAGACCAGCAGTGCCACGGCGGCCAGCAGATTCAACAGGTGCTTCATGAAAGGGATCGGATGCTTCACCCGGGGGCGGGGCACAGGGCTCCTGGCCTGCCTGCCGTTCCGGGAGTGACAGCATACTCCTGAATCCATAGCAGCCCGCCAGCAACCACGGGCCTGGGCGGGTCGGATCGGTGTGCCGGGTGGCCTGGATGGCACGGGATGGCCCGGGTTTCGCGCGCCGGGCAAGGGCTTCGGGCGCTGCGGCGCGGTGGGTCAGGCCCGTTCCTACCCTCGGCCCTTCCATTAAAGCATTCAAGGGAGAAGCCATGGTCCACATCAAAGAAATCACGTCTCCGCCGCGCGTTGCCCGTTCCGTTGAGGAGCGCATCCAGGAGGGCGCACCGCAACGCAGGTCCACTTCCATGTCCGCAGCGACACTGGGCTTGCAGGGCAGAGCGCTGGCCCTGCAAACCAAACCCGAGGATTCGGGGCCGCCGCCCACCCGCCGTCCCCCTCCGCCGAAACTTTCCCGACCAGCCGGGGCGCGTCACCGCGAACCGGCCGTATCCGGCACCGCTGCGTCAGCCTCGGCGACCCGTGCGGCGGCGCTTGCCGAGGCGCGTGCCGGCAAGGCCAAGGCTGTCGCCGTCGCCTCTACAGGCCGCTCGGGCCCTCCGCCCGTGGAAAATACCGACGCATGGCGCGACCTCGCAGCCGCAGGGATTCTGAGGATGCAGGGGTATGTCGGCCAACCAGAAAAGTCAGTGGCCGAAAACCCGGCGGCAATGCAGATCCGGATCAAGCGTCTGCAAAGCATGGCGAGCCTCAAAGCCGATTCGCTGCGTTTTCAATCGGAAATGCGCAAGCAGATGAACGGCTTGGACGGGAGCGCGACGCCGGAGAGCTACAAAAAATGGGTGCAGGCTGCATCGGTGAACCTGGAAGCGGTGTTCCAGACAGCGGAGGCTGCGGCGCGCGAGGCGCATGCGCGGCTGGAGGTAGAACCTGAATCGGACGCTGACTCCGATACGGACGTCTTCATGGACGCGCGGTCGGATTGGGACGCGGATGTGGAAACGCACACGGAAGCAGAAACAGATGCTGCAACGGAAGCGAATGAAAGTGTGCAGATCGACGTGGAGGCGAACGTGGCGTCCACCCAGTCGGAATCTCCGAAATCGGCTGCCAGCCCCCGTGCCGGTGACGTGATCGCATCAACCCAGCCGGTGTCCAGCGCTTCTTCGACCGAGGGCTCCGCCCCGGCTTCCCCCACACACGTTGCCAGCACGGCGGCTGCCGAGTCAACCGCCGCGCTGGCACAGAGCGCGGCAGACGAAAAGCGCCACGAAACGGCGCAGGCCCTGTTGTCGCTCCGCACCATGAACATGAGATATCACGTCAGTGGCGTGCTGGAGCTCCTCGAAAACGTCCAGTCGATGGGCAGAAAGATCCAAAACCTGGAGCAGGTGCTGGCGACTAAAGATGAACTGCTTCAAGGCCATGGCGATCTGGTGGAACAACTGGCCGACGAAACGGTGAGCGCCCGGCTGGATCCTCGGCAGCTCAAGCAGTGGCGCGATGCCGCGGCCATGGACCCTGGAGCGAAATTCAATGAACTCGCGGCATCGATCAGCGACATCAAAGCCCGCATGCGCAACGGTGTGGAGCATCTGACCAGGATCGAGGACTACTCCATGGCAGAGATTTTTCCGAGGAGCCGATGAGCGAAGCCGTGCCGAGCGGGCCCCATCGCGGCAAATGGGTTTGGATGGACGAGATCCTCAATCGATGAGTTGCCCCGCCTCATGGAACGGATACGGCCCGGGATATGTCCCGCTGGCCGCGATGTGGCTGACCAGCCGCCCGTCCTGCGGCAGCGCATGCACCGCAAAGCCCGGCGGCTCCAGCGTCCAGGCCGAGGCGGCGTCGGGCGCCAGGTCCAGGCACACCTGGTGCGCGGGCGATGGCACGGTCGCTGCCAGCGTGCCGCCGAAGCGCACCTGGATGGCGCGGTGCAGGTGGCCGCAGACCACCCGCTCCACGTTGGCGTGCCGCGCCACGATGTCCTCCAGCGCTTCGGCGCCTTCCAGCAGGCCGATGGCGTCCATGTGGCCGATGAGCGTGCGAAACGGCGGGTGGTGCATGGCGATCACCACGGGCCTGCCGCGGTGCGCTTCCAGTTGGCGCTCCAGCCAGGCGAGCCGTGCCTCGCACAGGCCGCCTTCGCTGGCGCCGGGCACCACGGTATCGAGCGCGATGAGCTGCAGCCCACCCACTGGCACGCTGTATTGCACGAAGCCTTCTTCGCCCAGGTAGGCGTGCTCGGGAAAGCTGGCGCGCAGTTGCTCGCGGTCGTCGTGGTTGCCGGGCAGCAGGTAGAGCGGCATGGCCCCGAGCGGCGCCAGCAGTTCGCGCAGGTGGTCGTATTCCGCCGGCCGGCCGAAGTCGGTCAGGTCGCCGGTGACCACGACGGCATCCGGGCGCTGCGGCATGCGCAGCACAGTGTCCACGGCCTGGCGCAGGTAGGGAGCGGTGTCCAGCCGGCCATAGGCCAGCCGGCCGGGCTCGCGGATGTGCAGGTCGGAGAGCTGCAGGAGCAGGGTGGTGGTGTTCATGCGGGTCATGCGCTGAGGCTTTCGGTGACGGACAGCAGGCGGTGCGTGGCGATCCGAAAGCCTACCCGCTCGCCCTCGCGCGCGGGATGGTCGCGGTGCACATCGGCCAGGAGGGGCGCATGCCCCGAAACGGCCAGCGTGAGCTGCACGCGGTCGCCCAGGAAACTGCGGCGCGTCACGGCGGCGCTGCCCCAGTCGGGCAGGGTCGGGCCCACCTCGACGTCCTCGGGGCGCACAAGCAGAGCGTCGGCCGAAGCCGAAAGGGCGTCGCAGACCTGCAGCGCCGTGAGGTGCGGCAGTCCCCGCGCTGCGCTGGGGTCCACGGCCGGCACGATGCGGTTCACCCGGCCCAGGAACGTGGCCACGAACGGGTGGCTGGGCGTGCGGTAGAGCGCCTCGCCGTCGCCCACTTGCACGATGCGGCCGGCATGCATCACGGCCAGGCGGTCGGCAATGGCCAGGGCTTCCTGCTGGTCGTGGGTGACGTGGATCGCCGTGATGTGCAGGCGGCGCAGCAGGTCGGCCAGTTCGTCGCGCAGCGATTCCTTGAGCTTGGCATCCAACGCGGTGAGCGGCTCGTCCAGCAGCAGCACGCGCGGGCGCGCGGCCACGGCGCGGGCCAGGGCCACCCGCTGGCGCTGGCCGCCCGAGAGTTCGGCCGGGCGTTTTTTCTCCAGGCCGCCCAGGCGCACCAGATCGACGAGTTCGCCCACGGTGCGGCGGCGCTCGCTTTCGGCCACGCCGCGGATCTTGAGGCCATAGCCGATGTTGGACTCCACCGTCATTTGCGGAAAGAGCGCGTAGTGCTGGAACACCATGCCCACGCCGCGCTGCTCGATCGGCATGTGGGTCACGTCGGTGTTTCCGAAAGCGATGCGGCTGCCCGCATCGGGGGCCTCCAGCCCGGCGATCAGGCGCAGCAGCGTGGTCTTGCCGCAGCCCGACGGTCCGAGCAGCGCCATCACCTCGCCGGGCTCCACGGTCAGGTCGGTGGGCTGCAGGCCGCGGGTGCCGTCGGCATAGGTTTTGGCGCACTGGACCACGTCCACGCGCGTGCGTTCAAGTTCCATGGTGTTTCTCGATGAAGGTGCCGATGGCCTGCAGGCCCCACAGCACGGGAAGAATGACGATCAGAAAGACCAGCGTGTAGGCCGAGCCGATCTCGATGCGCATCGATGCATAGCTGTCGGCCAGCCCCACGGGCAGCGTGCGGGTGAGCGGGGTGTGCAGCATCCAGGTGAGATTGAATTCGCCCACCGAGAGCGTGAACACCATCAGGCTGCCCGCCACGATGGCCGGCAGCACGGCCGGCACCAGCACGCCCAGAAAGCGCTGCGCGAAGCTGGCGCCCAGCGAGCGCGCGGCCTCTTCGAGCGAGCGCAATTCGTGCTTCTGGAATGCCGATCCCACGGTGCGCACCATGAAGGGCAGCGTGAACACCATGTGCCCCACCAGGATGAAGGCGAAGCTCTGGCGAAAGCCCGAAAGCTGCCCGTAGGCGAGGATGAGCGCCAGCGCGCTGGCCAGGCCCGGCACGGCGACGGGCAGGGTGAGCAGTTCTTCGAACAGCCGGGCCCAGCGGGAGCGGCTGCGCGCCAGGGCATAGGCGCAGGGCACGCCCAGCAACAGGTTGCCCAGCACGCACAGCAGCGCGAGCACCAGGGACCAGCCCACCGTGCCGCCGTAGTTCTCCCACACCTCGCCCAGCCAGCGCAGCGTGAGCCCGCTTTTCAGGCCCACGCTGTAGTTGTTGACCAGCCCGGCCACCACCGAGAGGGCGATGGGCGCGATCATGAACAGCGCGACCAGGGCGGTCAGCGCCATCAGCAGTGCCGGTGCCTGTCTTGCGTTTCGCATGGTTTCGGCTCCTTCAGAAAGCGGTGGTGCCGGACACGCGGCGCGACACCCACAGCGCCAGCCAGGTGATCAGCCCGAGCGTGATCGACAGGCTGGCGGCCAGCGCGAAGTTGGCATAGTTGGTGAACTCGTTGTAGATGGTGATGGGCAGCACCTCGAACTTGGCCGACAGCGTGAACGCCGTGCCGAACGCGCCCATGGCCGTGGCGAAGACGATCGCGCCGCAGGCCAGCGTCGTGGGCGCCAGTTCGGGCACCCACACATCGCGCGCCACGCGCCAGCGCGAGGCACCCAGGGAGCGGGCCGCTTCTTCCAACTGCGCATCCATGCTGCCGGCCGCCGCCGTGTAGGTGGCGATGGCCCGCGGCAGCGAGAAATACAGATACGCCAGGAACAGGCCGGTGAGCCCATAGGCGAACGTGGTGCGGCCGGCGCCCAGCGCCTCCGACAGGTCGGCCACCAGCCCCTGCCGCCCGCCCAGCAGGATCATGAAAAAGCCCACGATCACGCCGGGGAACGACAGCGGCAGCGTCAGCAGCGACAGCAGCAGCGCACGGCCATGAAAGCGCTGGCGCGCCAGCGTGATGCCTACCAGCGCACCCAGCATCAGCGTGGCCAGCGTGACGGCGAGCGACAGTCCCAGCGTCTGCAGCAGGCTCTGCAGATAGCGCGCATGGGTCAGCACCGCGAAGTAAGTGTCCCAGCCCTTGGCCGCCGGCAGGGCCAGCAGCAGGGCGACGGGCAGCAGCCAGAACGCCGCGAAGAACGCCACGGCAGGCGCGGCGCACGCTAGCAGCACCGGGCGCGACGGAGCGGAACCACCGTGGCCCATGGCGTTACTGCACTTCCTTCAGATAGCGATCGGAGAACGCCTTCTGCGCAGCCGCCATGCGGCCGTAGTCCACGGTCTTGGCGCGCGCGTAGTCGCTGGACGGCAGGAAGCGGGCCTGCACCTCCTTGGGCATGGCGTTGGCGCGCACCGGGCGCAGGTAGGCGTTGGCCCAGAGCGCCTGGCCTTCGTCGGACAGAACGAAGTCCAGCACCTTCCTGGCCTCTGCCGCATGCGGGGCATTGGCCACCAGGCTCATCACGTAAGGCACGACCACGGTGCCTTCCGCAGGGATGACGAACTGCACGTTGGCCTGGTCCTTGTACTTGGCGCGGTAGGCGTTGAAATCGTAGTCCAGCAAGATCGCGATTTCGCCCGACAGCACGCGGGCGTAGGCCGTCTGCTTGGGCACGATGGGCTCGTTCTTCTGCAGTGCCTTGAAGTAATCGATGCCGGGGGCGAAGTTGTCCATGGAGCCGCCGCGCGCCTGGTTGACCGCCACCGCGCCCACATAGCCCACGAAGGCCGAGGCCGGATCGAGGTAGCCGATCAGGCCCTTGTAGTCGGGCTTGAGCAGGTCGGCCCACGATTGCGGCACCGGCTTGCCCTTGAGCGCATCGACGTTCACCATGAAGCCGAGCGTGCCCGAGTGGATGGTGAACCAGTGGCCCGCCGGGTCCTTGAGGCCTTCCGGAATGTCCTTCCAGCCGGCGGGCTGGTAGGTGCCCACCACGCCGTCTTTCTGAGCCTGGATGGCGAACGTCACGCCGAGGTAGGTCACGTCGGCCACGGGGCTTGCGCGCTCGGCCACCATCTGGGCGAGGGCCTGGCCGGAGTTCTTGTTGTCCGGCGGCACGGTCACGCCCGTGCGGGCCTTGATGGCCTTGAGCTGGCTGCCCCAGTCGGCCCATTCGGGCGGGCAGTTGTAGCAAATGGCGGTTTGCGCCATCGCGGCGGCGCCGGAGGCCAGGCCGAAGGCCAGCACGGTGGTGCGGATCAGGGTTTGCAAGGTGTGTTTCATCGAGGGCTCCAGAAAAGCAGAACGAAGGAAGGGATGGGTTGGGGGAGTGGGTTGCGGGATCTGTCGGTCAGGCGCCTGCGCAGGATTCGCCGGCACGGAAGCGATGGGGCAGCGTCAGGCTGGCCTGTGGCGTCAGCGGCGCATCGGCGGCCATGGCCTGGATCAGCAGCTCCACGCTGCAGCGGCCGATGTCCGCATTGGGCTGGGCCACGGTGCTCAGCACGGGGGTCAGGTCCTGCCCCAGCGCGATGCCGTCGAAGCCCACCACGCTGAGATCGCGCGGCACGGCGAGGCCCGCCTGGTGGGCGGCCCGCAGGCAGCGGATCGCAATCAGGTCGTTGGAGCAGACCAGGGCGGTCGGGCGCTCGGCCCCGCGCAGCCACTGCGCCACGTCCTCCACCGCGGTTTCCACGAACGGCACTTCGACCACCGGCGCCTGCGTCAGCCCGGCAGCGGCCATGCCGCGTCGAAAGCCGCGGCAGCGCTGCTGTGCGCGGTCCGATGCGGCCAACTGGCCGCTCACCATGGCGATGCGCCGGTGCCCCAGGGCCACCAGCCGTGCCACCAGGTCGGCCACGGCGCCTTCGCTGTCCACCGAGACGCAGGGGTGGCCGGGGTGCCGGTTGTAGGCCAGCACGTAGGGCAGGGCGGATGCCGCCAGGCGTGCGAGCGCCGTGGAGGACTCGGGCTGCGAGACCACGAGGATCATGCCGTCCACGTCGCCTGCCAGCAGCAGATTCACGGCGCGCTCTTCCTGGGCGATCACGTAGTCGGTGGTGAATGGCAGGATGGCATAGCCCGCCAGCGCCGCGGCGCGCGCGATGCTTTCGAGGCATTCCGCGAACACGGGATTGAGCAGCGTGGGCAACACCACCCCGATGACGCGGCTGCGCTGCGTGCGCAGGGTGCGGGCACTGGCGTTGGGCGCGTAGCCCAGGCGCTCGGCCACGCCGAGCACGAGGTCGCGCGTGGCGGGGGTGACCTTGTCCGGCAGATTGAACGCGCGGGACACGGTGGCGACCGAAACCCCGGCTTCGCGGGCGACGTCCTGGATGGTCATGGGAATGGGATGGGGCTGCAAAAGGCCATGTAATCGATTTCATGGCATTGGAATGGGGCGGCGTGACGGCGTGATGACAGTCGCGCGCGGTGGGAGCAAAGTCCGAGGGTTCGTCCGCCAACGGGTGTCTTCGCGGCCCGCATGGACGCAGGGCGATGTCGTGCTTAACCTGTGTGTTCCAGTTCGGCATGAGGCGGACTCGGATGGTCGAAGGACGCATGCCCTTGTCCGGCGCCTGCGGCCTGTCCCTTTCAAACCGGGCGCCAGAATCGAGGAGCCGACTTATGGTGTCACCGCTTTCATCCCGGGGCCGTCCGCCTGCCGCGCTGGCCCCCAGTCCAGGTGTCGGACCCCCTTCCACTGGTCGAGACTCCGCCTGCGGGTGCGCGGTAGCTGTCCACGGACTGCATTCGCGTAAAGCCGCCGGTATCGCCGTAATAGAAGGCCTGCTTCGCCCCCGCCAAACCCTGTCCCCCGCAGTGGACCGGCAGTTGCGCGGCTATGTCATGGCACGGGCCATCGATGGCCGGCATGTGGAAGGGCCTGACCTTACGCGCCTGCGCAACGCCACCGCCACGGTCGAGCAGGTCCGAGCGCTGTTGCCGAGCGGTCGCGGCAACGTCAAAGACGACATTGCGCGATTCGGTCACGAAAGCTCCAGGAGGGTCGAAGCGGGCCGGCTTGTGAAGAACATGCTGGTGGAGCACGGCCTGCCGCGAGTTGTGGCCTACGCTGCCGGAGGAATTCTGGCCCAGGCCGGCAATTGTGCAGAGTTCGCTGCCTTGACCATCATGCTGCATGTCCCTCTGTTGAAAGAAGCCAGCTCAGGCACCGACAAGGGGGAGTTCATTTACCTCGTGAAGTCGCAGTGGATCGACCACGACTGGGCAGAGCTGAGGGACGGGCGGGGGCCGGATTACCACATGGTATTGGACCCTTGGCTTCGCGGACCCGCAGTCTTTTCTGCAGACAGCCAATGGGCAGGTGATGCCGGCGACTTCACCCTGAGCCTGGAGCACGGCCATGCCTCGGGCTTGAAAGACAGGGCTGAAATGGAGACGGCTTTGACCGGGAACTCGCCATCTCTGCTGGCCCGCTTCGACCAGGGCTTGCGCGAGGTTGGACCCACGATGCGCTACGCGCCACACACGGTCTTTCCTTCCATGGCGGTGGTGGGCCGGGGGTTCGAGCGGCGAGTGCAACTCAAGCTACAGGCCCCCGTCGATGTTGCCAAGGCCCGCGTTCCTTCTGAAGTGCGTGCCTTGAATCCCAACCTTCGGCGGACCCAGCGCGCTCTGCTCAATGAGGTGCTGGCCGTGGGCGTCGCGCGGCAGATGGACGTCGGCGCAGGCATACGAAGCGCAACGCAGGAAGTGCCCGGGTTGCTGGATGCCGCCAGACGGCTGCGTGACAAAGGCGCCTGACGCTTGCCGCAGCCAGCGTGTTGCCGGGCAGGGCGCGCTGTCGGCGCCCGGTCTTCAGGACGAGCGCTTCACCCGCAGCAGTTCATCCAGGATCAGGCAGGCCGCTCCCACCGTGATGGCCGAGTCCGCCAGGTTGAAGGCCGGAAAGTGCCAGCCCCGCGCGTGGAAGTCCAGAAAGTCCACCACGTAGCCGTGCATCATGCGGTCCACCACGTTGCCCACGGCGCCGCCCAGGATGCTGGACAGCGCGAAGCAAAACAGCTTTTGCCCGGGATGGGCGCGCAACTGCCACACGATGAACAGCGTGGCCGCCACGCCGATGCCCGTGAACACCCAGCGCTGCCAGCCGCCCGCATCCGCCAGGAAGGAGAACGCCGCGCCCGTGTTGTGCGCACGCACGATGTTGAAGAAGCCGGTGATGTAGGTGGCATCGCCCAGCCGGTAGTAGCCCAGGATCAACGTCTTGGTGAACTGGTCTGCGATCAGGATCAGCAGTGCCCAGACGAGCCAGGGCCACATCTTGCCGCCCGCGGAGGATGAAGACGAATAGCTGCTGCGGGCCATCACGCGTGCTCCCGCGCTTCGCCGGCGCCATACAGGTTGCTGGTGCAGCGGCCGCACAGCGTCGGGTGGGCCGGGTCCTGGCCCACATCGCTGCGGTAGTGCCAGCAACGCTCGCACTTGGTGTCGGTACTGGCCTGCACGCTGATCCGCAGCGCATCGCCCGCCACCAGTTCGATCGCGGACGTGATGAAGACGAACTTCAGGTCGTCGCCCAGGCTGGCGAGCAGCGCGTGGTCTTCGGGGGCGGCGGTCAGGGTGACGGTGGCCTGCAGCGACGAGCCCACCTGGCCGGCCGCGCGCAGCGCCTCGATTTCCTTGTTCACCGCATCGCGGATGGCGCGCAGGCGGGCCCACTTGGCCAGCAGCCCTTCGTCGGCGCCCGCGATGGCGCCATAGGTTTCCAGGAAGATCGATTCGGACGTGCCGAACACCTTCCACGCCTCTTCCGCCGTGAACGAAAGGAAGGGCGCCATCCAGCGCAGCATGGCGTGCGTGATCTGGTAGAGCGCGGTCTGGGCGCTGCGGCGTGCCAGGCTCTTGGGCGCCGTGGTGTACAGGCGGTCCTTGAGCACGTCGAGGTAGAAGCCGCCCAGGTCTTCCGAGCAGTACAGCTGCAGCTTGGCCACCACGGGATGGAACTCGTACACCTGGTAGTGGGCCAGCACTTCGGCCTGGAATTCGGCGGCCCGCGTGAGCGCATAGCGGTCGATCTCCAGCATCTGGTCGAACGGCACGGCGTCGGCCTTCGGATCGAAGTCGCTCACGTTGGCCAGCAGGAAGCGCAGCGTGTTGCGGATGCGGCGGTAGGCGTCCACCACGCGCGCCAGGATCTTGTCGTCGCCCGCGATGTCGCCCGAGTAGTCGCTGGCGGCCACCCACAGGCGGATGATCTCGGCGCCGAGTTTCTTGTTGATCTCCTGCGGATCGATGCCGTTGCCCAGCGACTTGCTCATCTTGCGGCCCTGGCTGTCCACGGTGAAGCCGTGGGTCAGCAGGCCCTTGTAGGGCGCGCGGCCCTCCAGCGCGCTCGCCAGCAGCAGCGAGCTGTGGAACCAGCCGCGGTGCTGGTCGTGGCCTTCGAGGTACAGGTCGGCCTCGGGGCCGGTGTCGTGGTGCACGTTCGGGTGCGTGCCGCGCAGCACGTGGAAGAAGGTGGAACCGGAGTCGAACCACACCTCCAGGATGTCGGTGCTCTTGGTGTAGCAGCCGGCGTCCTCGGCGCCCAGGATGTCTTCGGGCGTCACACGGCTCCAGGCCTCGATGCCGCCCTTCTCGACGATATCGGCCGCCTGGTCCATGATCTCCATGGTGCGCGGATGCAGCTCGCCCGAGTCCTTGTGCAGGAAGAACGGGATCGGCACGCCCCAGCTGCGCTGGCGCGAGATGCACCAGTCGGGCCGGTTGGCGATCATGTCGTGCAGGCGGGCCTTGCCGTTCTCGGGGTAGAAACTGGTGTGCTCGATGGCTTCCAGCGCCGTCTGGCGCAGGGTCTTGGGCGCCTTGTCCTTCGTGAACACGCCTTCGCCTTCGTCCATGCGGATGAACCATTGCGCGGCGGCTCGGTAGATCACCGGGGTCTTGTGGCGCCAGCAGTGCGGGTAGCTGTGGGTGATGTCCTTGGTGGCCATCAGGCGGCCAGCGTTGCGCAGCGCCTCGATGACGACCGGCACGGCCTTCCAGATGTGCTGGCCGCCGAACAGGGGGAAGTCGGCCGCGTAGGTGCCGTTGCCCTGCACGGGGTTCAGGATGTCGTCCAGCGCCAGACCGTGCGCGCGGCAGGAGTTGAAATCCTCCAGGCCGTAGGCGGGAGAGGAGTGCACGATGCCGGTGCCGTCGTCGGCCGTGGCGTAGTCGGCCAGGTACACGGGCGACAGGCGCCGGTAGCCATGGCTGCCGTCTTCGCTTTTCACGTCGTAGAGCGGGTGTTCGAACTCCAGCCCGCCGAGCTTTTCGCCCAGCGCCGTGGCGAGCACCTGGCCGGTGAGGCCGTAGCGGGCCATGCAGTCTTCCACCAGCGATTCGGCCAGCACCAGCAGGCCACGCTCGGTGTCCACCAGTGCATAGGTGATTTCGGGGTTCAGGTTCAGCGCCTGGTTGGCGGGGATGGTCCAGGCGGTGGTGGTCCAGATCACCACGAAGGCATCTTTCTGCAAAGCGCTCAATCCGAAGGCGGCGGCCAGCTTCGCGGGCTCGTGCGCCTTGAAGGCCACGTCCAGCGTGGTGCTCTTCTTGTCCTGGTACTCGATCTCGAACTCGGCCAGGGATGAGCCGCAGTCGAAGCACCAGTACACGGGCTTCAGGCCCCGGTACACGAAGCCGCGCTCCATCACGCGCTTGAACGCCCGGATTTCGCCCGCTTCGTTGGCGAAGTTCATCGTCTTGTAGGGGTTGTCCCATTCACCCAGTACGCCCAGGCGCTGGAAGTCGCCCATCTGCTGGGCGATCTGCTCGGTGGCATAGGCGCGGCTCTTGGCCTGCATGTCGTCGCGGCTCAGGTTGCGGCCGTGCTTTTTCTCGATGGCGTTCTCGATCGGCAGGCCGTGGCAATCCCAGCCAGGCACGTACAGCGCGTCGAAGCCTTCGAGCTGGCGCGCCTTGGTGATCATGTCCTTCAGGATCTTGTTCACCGCATGGCCCATGTGGATCTGGCCGTTGGCGTAGGGCGGGCCGTCGTGCAGGATGAACTTCGGTGCGCCGCAGCGGGCGTCGCGCAGCTTCTTGTAGATGCCTTTTTCGTCCCATTCCTTCACCCAGCCCGGCTCGCGCTTGGGCAGGTCGCCGCGCATCGGGAAGGCGGTGTCGGGCAGGTTGAGCGTGGCGCGGTAGTCCGTGCCGGTGGAAGGGGTGGGGGAGGCGTTCGTGTTCTCGGACATGGCAAGACCTAAGGAGCGGGCCGTTCCGGGCCATGGCCTGGAACGCAGGAAGAGAAAGAAGATCAGGGGGCGGACGGGGCCGCAGGGCTGCGCTGCGGCACGGGGACCGTCAAATTCGGTCGCGCGTGGTCTGGCGACGGGTCTCGGCGTGCGTGGAGGCGGAGAAATACGCCCGCGCGTCATCGCAGTCCCTGGCGATGCCGCGGGTGAGGGCGTCGAAGCTGTCGTATTTCAGCTCGTCGTGCAGTTTGTGCAGGAGTTCCACGCGGGCGATTTTACCGTACGCCCCTTCGGCCCCCAGATCGCGGGGCCAGTCCAGGCAGTGGGTCTCCAGCAGCACGCGGCCGCCGTTCACGTCCCGGGGATCGAGCGATGGGCGCACGCCCAGGTTGGCCACGCCCGGCAGGGGCTCGGCGGCCAGGCCGTGCACCCGCACCACGAAGATGCCGCCCGCAGCGGGCTTCCAGTGGGCAAAGCGCAGGTTGAGCGTGCGAAAGCCGTCGCCGGCGCCCTCGCGGCTGGCGCCCAGCTCACGGCCGAGCTTGCGCCCGTGCACCACGTGGCCCGAGATGGCATAGGGCCGGCCCAGCAGCCGCGCGGCGTCTTCCATGCGGCCGGCGGCCAGGGCCTCGCGCACGGCCGAGCTCGATACCCGCAGGCCATGCACCTCGTAGCTGTTCATGCGGGCCACCTCGAAGCCCTGGCGGCGTCCGGCGCCGTCCAGCATGGCGTAGTCGCCCGCGCGCTGCGCGCCGAAGCGGAAATCGTCGCCCACCAGCACGTAGCGCGCGCCCAGGCCGCGCACCAGCACGTCCTCGATGAACGCCTGCGGCGGCTGGCTGGCCAGCCGTTCGTTGAAGGGCAGCACCACGGTCTGCTGCACGCCGCAGCGGCGCAGTTCGTCCAGCTTGTCGCGCAGGGTGCCGATGCGGGCGGGGGCCAGTTCGGGGCGCTGGCGGGCGCCGGCGAAATAGTCGCGCGGGTGGGGCTCGAACGTCAGCACGCAGCTGGGCACGCCGCGGTGGGCCGCCTCGTTGTTCAGCAGCGCCAGCATGGCCTGGTGGCCACGGTGCACGCCGTCGAAATTGCCGATGGTGAGGGCGCAGGCCGATGCAATGTCGGGGTGATGGAAGCCTCGAAAGATCTTCATCGGAGTGCTTTACTTTTGATAGCGCCGTGCGCAGGTGTATCAAGCGCTGGACGCCAATTTGTCATGAACGGAGTATATTGTGAGCCACAGGCAGGCCTTGGCACGCCGCCCGTGAGACATCAGCGTTCCGAATCCTTGTGTGCATCGTTGTTCCAGGAGGCGAGTTGTGAAGGTCTTGAAGTTGTCGGCCCAGGGGCTGCCCCAATCGTGGATTTCGCTGGAACAGGCGGTCATTCACTATGCCGCGGGCGAGGTGCGCTGGGAATCTGGCGCGCAGATCGCCCGGTTCCGCGGCGGCCACAATGCCGTGACGGGCGAGCAGTCGGTCATCGGTGTCAACAGCATCATCGGCACCAAGGGCGTGCCGTCCATCAACCCGTTCAACCTCAAGCCCAGCCTGACCAACGGCAAGCTCTTCGCCCGCGACCGCAACGTCTGCGCGTATTGCGGCGGGCACTTCCACGAAGAAGACCTCACGCGCGAGCACATCGTGCCCTATGCGCGCCAGGGCGTGGACCACTGGATGAACGTGGTCACGGCCTGCCGCCCCTGCAACCACCGCAAGGGCCCGCGCACGCCCGAGCAGGCGCACATGCCGCTGCTCTATGCGCCCTACGTGCCCAGCCTGTGGGAGGACTTCATCCTGCGCAACCGCCGCATCCTGGCGGACCAGATGGAGTTTTTGATGGCGCACGTGCCCAAATCGTCCCGCCTGCTGGACTGATCGAAAAAAAAGCGCCTGCGCAGGTACTTTCCCCGAGGGCCGGGGGCCGGGGCTGCGGGAATAATCCTGCCTCCTTTGTCACAACGCCCCCTGGGGGCTCAGATCGGACCGTTTCCATGCGCATTGCTTCCCGCCGCCTGTTGCTGGCCGCCGCCGTTGCCGGCTTGCCCATCCTTCCCGTGTTCGCCCAGCAGGCCAAGGAAATCAAGGTCGGCTATGCGCTGGCGATCAACTCGCACTACGGCGCGGCCGCCCAGGCCTGGGCCGACACGGTCGAGAAAGGCACCAACGGCGCCTTCAAGTTCAAGCAGTTCCCCTCCAGCGCCCTGGGTGGCGAGCGCGAGCTGATCGAAGGCCTGCAGCTGGGCACCGTGGAGGCGGTGATCGTCTCCACCGGCGCACTGAGCAACTTCGTACCCGACGTGGGCGTGGTGGACATTCCATTTCTTTTCCGCGACACGGCCCATGCCCGCGCGGTGCTGGACGGCCCGTTCGGCCAGGACCTGCTGGGCAAGTTCAAGGGCCGGGGCCTGATCGCCCTGGCCTGGGGCGAGCAGGGCTTTCGCCACCTGACCAATAACAAGCATCCGGTGAGCACGCCGGCAGACCTCAAGGGCCTCAAGATCCGCGTGACCGAGAACCCCGTGCACATCACTGCCTTCCGCACGCTGGGCGCCTCGCCCACGCCCATGTCCTGGCCCGAAGTGATCGGTGCGCTGCAGCAGGGCACGATCGATGGGCAGGAGAACCCGATGTCGGTGATCGTTTCCGCCAAGCTGCCGCAGGTGCAGAAATACCTCTCGCTGACCGGCCACGTCTATGCGCCCATGGCGCTGATCGTGTCGCCCAACCTCTGGTCGAGCCTCAGCGATGCGCAGAAGGCCAGCTTCACCCAGGGTGCCAAGGCGGGTGCGGCGGCCTCGCGCAAGTTCGTGGACGACGTGGAGCAAAAGGGCCTGGCAGACGTCAAGGCGGCCGGCATGCAGGTCGTGGAGTCGGTCGACAAGTCGGCCTTCCAGAAGGCCCTGGAGCCCGCCTACAAGCAATACGCCACCAAGTTCGGCCAGAAGACGCTGGACCAGATCACCGGCACGAAGTGATGGTGGCCGGCGCGGCCGGAGCCTGTCCGGCGTGCGCTTTTTCTCTGCCCGGCCTGGCCGGGCTTTTCCGTTTTGATCGATCGACCGACAGATTGGCGCCGGCAGGTGCCCTCCCTCCCATGCTGAACCGATTCGAGCGCGCGCTGGTGGCCTGTAACCGCTGGCTGCTCATCATCCTGCTGCTGTCCATGGCCTGCATCGTCTTCGCCAACGTAGTGCTGCGCTACACCACGGGCGATTCCATCGTCTGGGCGGAGGAGGTGGCCCGGCACCTGATGATCTGGGGCACGTTCCTCGGGGCCGGACTGGTGCTGCGTTTCGGCGGGCACGTGGCCATCGACAACCTGCACCACACGCTGGGGCAGACTGGCGCGCGCTGGCTGCGCGGACTGATCGTGGCGGGGCTGGGCGTGTTCTTCCTGGTGATGGCGTGGTTCTCGGTGCAGTACGTGTGGGCCACGCGGTTCCAGACCACGCCGGCCACCGACATCGCGTTCGCCTGGATCTATTCGGCGATGCCGGTGGGCTTCCTGCTGCTGTTCGTGCACCTGCTGTTCATGGCCCGGGGCTATGTACGGGATGGGCGCTATGTTGAGTCCGACGAGATGGACGCCGAGTCCGCCGCGTCGCTGTGATGTTCCCAATGACCTGACCCATGGCCATCACCCTCTTCGTTTCCGCCATCGTCCTGATGGCACTGGGCTTTCCCGTCGCATTCGCGCTGGCCATGTCGGCCGCGATCGCGGTGTTCGTGGGCGGGCGCTATCCGCAGCTGATCGTGTTCAAGGAGATGTTCACCGGCATCGACAGCTTCCCGCTGATGGCGGTGCCGTTCTTCATCCTCGCGGCCGAGATCATGTCCGGCGGCGCGCTCACCGTGGTGCTGCTGCGCTTCGCGGCGCAGTTCGTGGGCCACCTGCGCGGCGGGCTGGGGCATGCCAACATCCTGTCACTCACGCTGTTCTCGGGCATCTCGGGCTCGGCCCTGGCCGATGCGGCGGGGCCCGGCTCCATGATGGTGAAGATGATGGACAAGGCCGGGTATTCGCGTGCCTACGCGGCGGCACTCACCGCCAGCACGGCCATCGTGGGCCCCATCATTCCGCCCTCGATCATCATGATCATCTATGCGCTGCAGGACGAGCAGGTGTCTGTGGGGGCGCTCTTCATCGCCGGCTTCGCGCCCGGGCTGCTGATCGCCGCGGCCATGGCGCTCGTCAACTGGCGCGTGTGCGTGCGCCGAGATTACCGATCGCGCGAGCCGCGGCCGAGCCGCGCGGAGATGCTGTCCAACAGCATTCGCGCCATCCCGGCGTTGATGCTGGTCGTGCTGATCCTGGTGGGCATCCGCTTCGGGATCTTCACGCCCACCGAGGCGTCGGTGGTGGCGGTGTTCTATGCGCTCATTTGCGGCAAATGGATCTACCGCACGCTGGAGTGGAAGGCGCTGCCCCACATCGCCGCGCGCTCGGCCTTGCTGACCGCATCGGTGCTGCTGGTGGTGGCGGCGTCGGCCGCGTTCGCCTGGGTGCTGACGATCGAAGGCATTCCCCAGCAACTGGCGGAGACCATCGTGGGGTGGAACCTGTCGCCCGTCACCTTCCTGATCGCGGTGAACATCCTGCTGCTGCTGTTCGGCATCTTCATGGAGCCACTGCCGGGCGTGATGATCCTCGTGCCGATCCTGGCGCCCATTTCGGCGGCGCTGGGCATCGATCCGATCCACTTCGCGATGGTGGTGATCGTCAACCTCACCCTGGGCATGATCACACCGCCCGTGGGCGGGCTGCTGTTCGTGACCTCGGTGGCCACCAAGGTGCCGCTGGCGGCCCTCACGCGGGAGCTGCCGCCCTTCCTGCTGGCGCACCTGGCGGTGCTGATCCTGCTGACTTTCGTGCCGGCCATCTCGACCTGGCTGCCTCACGCGCTGGGGTTCTGACCCCGCGCACGAGGGCATGAAAAAAGCGCGGCAACGGCCGCGCTTTTTCTTTGGGGGGCGCCGTGGGCGCCCCGCCGTCAGACCGCCTTGCGCGCCGTGACGATGAAGCCCTGCACGGGCGCGTTGTTCTCGTAGCGCAGCACGGTGTCTTCCACTTCCACGGTTTCGAAGCCCGCCGCCTTGCACAGCGCCACCACGTGGCTGCGCTTGTGGGCGTAGCGGCCGCTGGACTGCAGCACCATGTCCGGGCCCGCTTCGTCCGAGGTCTCGCACGAGAAGATCAGCTCGCCCTGGGGCACCAGGATGCGCAGGGCGTTGGGAACGGTCTCGGTCAGGTCGCCGGTGTAGATGAACACGTCCAGCGCGGCCAGCACGTCGTAGATGGCGTCGGGCGTTTCCTGCAGGGCGTCGAGCAGGTTGACGTGGTGGAAGCGGTCGTACACGTTGTGGCGGCCGGCCTGCTCGATCATCTTCATCGAGATGTCCACGCCGATCAAAAAGCCGTCCAGCCGGCCCAGGCACACGCCAAGCAGGCCCGTGCCGCAGCCCAGGTCCAGCAGGTTGAGCTTCTTGTCCGGAAAGCGTTCGAGGATCTTGTCCGCCACGCGCTTGGGCAGCTGGTAGCGCAGGCCGCGCACCATGTGCTGGTCGTACATATCGGCCAGGCTGTCAAAGAGGCCGCGGTTCAGCTCCGGTGGCTGGTGCTTTGGCGTCACGCCATGGGCCAGCGCGGCGTAGTAGGCATAGACCGAGTCGCCAGGGGCCAGTTCCAGCAGCGTGGTCGTGTCGGCAATCGCTCGACCAGGCGTGCCGGCGGCAATGTGGGCATTCACGCGGCCCAGCAGCGACTCGGTGTCAGCGGCGTTCTCGTCGATCAAGCCGCTCCACATTTCGATGGATTCGCCATGCGCACCCTGGCTGCTGAGATCGCGCGCTAGCAGGCGGCGCAGTTGCGGATCCCCCGGCACGAGTTGTAACCCCCGACGCAGGTGGCGGATCGCCATGTCCAAGTGACCCGCACGGTGTGCTATGTCAATCACGCCGGCCAGCGCTACCAAGTTCGTTGGTTCGAGCTGGGCTACCTTCTCCGCCGTACTCAGCGCTTCCTCGAACTGGTTCTGGCGAGCCAGCAGCATCGCCAGTTCCAGCAGGCCAGGCGCCCATTCCGGAGAGATGGCTACGGCGTGGCGCAGCGCCTCGAATGCCCTGGGCAGGTTGCCGGCTTTTTCCGCCATCAGGCCTGCCAGCATGAAAACGCGGGGGTCGTTGGGGGATTGCTTCTGAGCCTTGTTCAGCGTGAGCGCGGCTTTTTGCAACTCGCCCGCGAGAATTTGCGTCCTGGCTGTTTCAAGGTGTTTACGATTGGGATCTGCGAGAGGTGTTGCGCTCATGTCTGGAGGGGGGCAAATAGGGGGGCGCAGTGCTCGGCGCCTTCGGGATTGCGTGAATTATCCCGGATTCGCTATACGTCCTTCGGGGAATTTGCCGCGCTGCTGCGAGGGTGTCGTGACGTGGCTGGTGTCGCGCCGAGCAGGTGCCGCGTGCATATCTCCAACCTTCCTGACGCTGGCATGAAAAGACCGCTAATACCCGATGGGTGTCAGCGGCCTCTGAGCCCTGATGATCGATCAGTGATCGGTCAGCGCGAGAGTTCGTCGCCCACGGCGCGCACCAGCTCGCCGCCGTCGCCCGACAGCTCCCAGAACATCATGCCGCGCAGGCGGGCCAGCTTCACGAAACGCGCCTTCTCGCGCAGGGTCTGCGCATCGTCGAAGGTCCAGAATGTGGTGCCGTCGAACAGCCAGGCCGAGCGTGCGTGGGCATCCCAGTAGCGGGTGAAGCCCGGCTTGGCCTGGAGGGTCTGGTAGTCCTCGATGCCCGCCTCGTACGTGCCGGCGGGAATGCCCGTGGCCGGCTGGTACAGGCCGCGCTGGGCGTTGGTCACGCCCGTCCAGCCGCGCGAATACAGCGGCGCCCCGACGACGATCTTGTGCGCTGGCACGCCCGCCTGCAGGTATCGGCCCACGGTCTCGACCACCGAGAGTTTCTGCGTACGGGCCGGGTCGTTCGGGTTCGGCGCGAGCGCGGCCTGGTGGTTGGTGGTGCTTTCCCAGGCGCCGTGCAGGTCATACGCCATCACGTTGATGAAGTCGAGCGACCGGGCCACCTCGGCCAGTGCGATCTTGGCGGCGGTCTGCGGGCCGGCCGGCGCGGCGATGGTCAGGCGCAGCTGCGGATCGATCGCATCGAGCTGGCGGCGGAACTCCTGCAGCAGCAGCGTGAAGTTGCGGGTGTCTTCGGGCCGCACGGTGTTGCCCTCGGCGCCTTCTGCCGCCGGGTATTCCCAGTCGATGTCGATGCCGTCGAACACGCCGGCGGCCGGCCCGTTGCCCGCGGTGCTGCCGTCGGTCCGGCCCTTGATGAACAGGTCGATGCAGGAGGTGACCAGCGCGCTGCGGGATTCGGCGGTGAGCGCGGCGTCGGAGAACCATTTCGACCCGTTCCAGCCACCCAGCGCGATCAGGACCTTGGTTCCGGGGTAGGCGCGCTTGAGTGCGAGCAACTGCTGGAAGTTGCCGCGCAGCGGCTGGCTGGCATCGACCGCCTGGCCGTCCACGCTCTCTTCGGCGGCCCAGGCGCGCTCCACGTCGGCGTAGGCATCGCCCAGCTGGCAGACCACCGGGCCGGTGCCGCCGGCCTGCGCAGGCTGCGCGTTGCCGAACGCGTAGTTGATGGTGGTTACCGCCGGAACGCCGCCCTGGGCGACCAGGTCCTTGACCTTGAAGTTGCGCGCGTAGATGCCCCACGAGGTGAAGTAGCCGACGACTTCGCGCGGTGGGGCGCCGCTGCCCCCGCCAGGGCCGTGGCCCGGTCCGTGGCTCCAGGCGCTGGTGGCCACGAGGGCCATCAGGGGGATGGCGGCAATCTGTCGGATCAAGGTGCGCATGGCGGGAAAACCTCCGGAACTGTTGTTGGGGCGGCCACTATAGCGAAATTCCACCTTTTGGAATGTGTGAAATTTCCCTGCAAAATGCCGGGCCGCGAGCGCCATCAACTTGTCATGCGGGCCCGCTAAGGTCCGGCGCTGTCCATCCCTGCCATCCACCTTGTCCGAAGAGCCGTCCATGTTCAGACCCCTTGCCTGCGCTGCCATCCTCTCCGTGTGCCTTGCCGCCTGTGGGGGCAGCGACGGCGGTGCCCGCGACATCAGCGTGCGCCTGATCGGAGAGCAGACCGTGCCGAACACGCTGCAGGTGGGCGGCACCCTGGTGGGAGGGCTCTCGGGCATCGACTACGACGCCGCGCGCGACACCTGGGTGCTGGTCAGCGACGACCGCTCGGACAAGAACCCCGCGCGCTTCTATACCGCGCGCCTGCAGTTCGACCCATCCACATTCGCACCCGTGCAGTTCCTGGGCACCATGCCGTTGCGCCAGGCGGACGGCAGCGTGTACCCCGCGCGCACGGCCTCCACGGCGACCAGCCCCGTGCCCGATCCGGAGGCGATCCGCATCGATCCGCGCGACGGCAGCCTGTGGTGGACCAGCGAGGGCGATCGCAGCCTGGGCCTGGACCCGTTCGTGATGCATGCCGATGCCAGCGGCCGGGCCCTGGGCGCGCTGCCCTGGCCTGCGGCTTACCGCATGTCGCCCACGCAGGCAACCGGCGCGCGCAACAACCTCACGCTGGAGGGACTCAGCTTCTCGGCCGACGGCGCATCGCTGTGGGCCGCCATGGAGGCGCCGCTCTATCAGGACGGCCCGGTGCCCACGCCCACGGCGGGCGCGTATTCGCGCATGCTGCAGTACAACCGCAGCGGTGCGCTGCTGCGCCAGGTGGCCTATCCGGTCGATCCCATCCAGGCGGTTCCGGGCACGGGCAAGAACGCGGACAACGGCGTGTCGGAAATGCTGGCGGTGGACGACCACCGCTTCCTGGTGCTGGAGCGCTCGGGCGTGCAGGGCAGCGACGACCTGTACCGCATGTACATCCGCCTGTACGAGATCGACACCCGGGATGCGACCGACGTGAGCGGCATCGCCTCGCTGGCCTCGGGCGGCTTTACCGCAGTGCGCAAGCGCCTGGTGCTCAACCTGAACACGCTGGGCCTGCGCACGCTGGACAACATCGAGGGCATGGCCTGGGGGCCGCGTCTGGCCAACGGCCACCGCAGCCTGGTGATGGTGTCCGACAACAACTTCAACGACACGCAGATCAGCCAGTTCCTCGCCTTCGAGGTGCTGTCCGAATAGCGCGCTGCGCCGCCCCAGGTGGGCAGTCGCGGCAGGCGGGCGGTCGCGGCGGGCGAACCACGCCGCCTTGGTTTTCGGTTGCTGACCGCGGCGAGGCCCGGCAACCCTGTCAGGGGGCCGGCGTGTTCAGTTCCTCGTTGCTGCAGGAACGGATCCCTCCCGGTGCGCTCCGGACGCAGATGCCGACAGCCCACGGCAGGTTCAGCAATCGGTAGGCGGCGATATGGCCGCCGGTATCGACTTCGAAAACGAAGTTGGTGTAGTCGCCCGTCTCCATGCTCCCATCGCAGAGGTAGGTTCCGGAACTGACGAGGCTGCGGCCTGCGAGTTGGTAGCTGCCGGAATAGTTGCAGCCATCGGTGCCGTCTCCGCTGTCGTGGCGCATTTTGAACTGACCGTCGCGTGCCTGGAGCTGGAGCCGCAGGTCCCCCACTCTCACCGAGTTGCCTCTGAGGTAACGGGTGCGGTAGGTCTGATTGAACCGCGCCGTGAGGTCCTCGTATTGGAAACGCCGGATGCGCCGGGGCGTGTCGCCGGGCAGGGTCACGGTGCCCGTGGTGGCGGAGTCGAAGGTGATGTGCATGGCCCCGAGGTTGGATGCCTCTTCGCCATTGCTCAGGCCGCCTCCCAGCCGGGGGCCGTTGCGGTATTCGTGCAGGTCGCCGGTGAAGGCCGTTTCGTTCTCCGCGCGCTGGCCGCTGGCCTGCAGGAAGAGCGAAGAGCCGTCGGGCCGGTAGCCCACATAGGTCACCACCATCGCGCGGCCCTGCTGCGTATCGATCTGCAGGCTGCGCCCGGGCCGGCCGTCCACCTCGCCCTCGAAACCCCAGATGCCTGGATCGGGCTGGGGTGCCCTGGCGCGCGCGGCTTCGCAGATGGGAGGCCAGTCCATGAAGCCGGATCCCGCCATGCAGGCACCGAAGAGGTCAACGCGCTCGCTGCCTTGCCACAGGGTGCCCCGGAACAGACCATCGGCCTGCATCACGAAATGTTCGGCGCGGTAGGCCCCCGTTGTTTGCGTCCCATCTTTCTTGGTGCAGGTGTATGTACCTTCGGAGGACACCCCTGCGCCTGCCGGTTGGGCGGAGCCCGTGTAGGTGCATTTGGGCGACCCGAGGCGGGCGGGAAAGCTCTCGGTTCGCATTGAAAATTGACCATCCTGCAGCTTTTCCACGTCGATCCACAGCGGAATCGTCGAGCCTTCTGCCAAGGCCGCGAATGATTCGGCCCCGATGGAGTGGGACATGAGCCGCCCGGACGGGTCTTCGTACTGGTAGCGTGAAATGCGCCGCGGCGTGTCTCCGGGCAGGGTCACCGTCCCGGAGGTGGGGGTGTCGAAGACGATCTTCACGGGGCCGGCCGTGGCGGCGGTCTCGCCATGGCCCGCACCGCCGCCGATCACGGGGCCATTGCGGAATTCATTCAGCGTGCCTTCGAAGGTGGAAGACCGCTCGGGGCGCGTGCCCGCCGCCTGCAGAAAGAACGACGAGCCGTTCGCGCGGTACCCCAGGTAGGACACGGCCATGGCGCGGCCGGCCTGGGTATCGATGTGCAGGCTGCGGCCGGGACGCCCGTTCAGTTCGCCGTCGAAGCTCCACATGCCGGGCTCGGGCTCGGCCGTCTGAGCCCAGGAGGGAACCGCGCAGACGGCAAGGAGGAGGCCGCTCAGCAGTGCGGCCCGTGCAGAGGAAGGAGGCAAAGGGGAGTGGTGCATGGGCTTGCTCTTTTCAGCAAATGCGCTTGTCAGCCAAGGGATGCTTTGGCAAAAAGAGGACTGGACCACAGAGCGTGGCCTCCTGCCACCCCTCCCCGGTGGGGACCGTGTGTTCATCCCCTACAAGCCGCCCGGCACCGGGCTTTCGCGCGTTCCTGGCGGGCGATCCGCCGCTTACATGCCCTGCCCCGCAGAAAGTCTTTCAGGCGAAGACGCCAGCCGTGTCCTGCATGCGCGCCGATACCTCACCCAGGTGGTGCAGCGTGTCGCCGTACGTCATCTCCAACTGGGTGAGCGTCTTGAAGTAGTGGCTGCCGATGTATTCGTCGGTCACGCCGATGCCGCCGTGCAGCTGCACCGACTGCTGGCCCACGAAGCGCATCGACTGGCCCAGCTGCACCTTGGCGCGGGCGATGGCGCGGCGGCGCTCGTCCGCCGGTGCGTTGAGCTTGAGGCTGGCGTAGTAGCTCATCGAGCGCGCCAGCTCCAGCTGCATCTTCATGTCGGCCACGCGGTGGCGCAGGGCCTGGAAGCTCGCGATCACCACGCCGAACTGCTTGCGCTGGTTCATGTAGTCCACGGTGAGCGACACGGCCTGGTCCATCACGCCCACGGCCTCGGCGCACACGCCGGCGATGCCGGTGTCCACCGCCAGGGCCAGCGCGGCCAAGCCTTCGGTGGTGACGAGGGTGGCGGGTGCGTCGGCCAGCTGCACCTCGGCCGCGCGGCTGCCGTCCTGCGTGACGTAGCCGCGCGTGGTGACGCCCGGGGCGCTGCGTTCGACCAGGAAGAGGGCGATCGCGCCATCCAGTTGGGCAGGCACCAGGAAGGCATCGGCCTGGTCGCCGGCCGGGACGATGTTCTTGAGACCGGTCAGCGCATGGCCTGATGGCGCCGCTGTCGCCGTGGCTTCGCACACGTCGAGGCGGTAGCGGGCTTTGCGCTCCTGCTGCGCCAGCACGACCAGGGTCTCGCCGCTGGCGATGCGCGGCAGCCAGTCGGCCTGCACGGCTTCGGGTGCGTACTGGCCCAGCACGCTGCTGGCGATGAAGGCCTGGGCGAGCGGCTCCAGCACGATGCCCCGGCCCAGTTCCTCCAGGGCCACCATGGCGTCCACCGGGCCCTGGCCCAGGCCGCCGTGCGCCTCGGGCACGGTCAGGGCCGTGAGGCCCAGCTCGGCCAGTTCGTTGTAGGCCGCGCGGTCGAAGCCGCCGGCGGCCACGATGCCGCGGCGGCGCTCGAAGGTGTAGCCCTTGTCCACCCAGCGGCGCACCGCGTCGCGCAGCGATTGCTGGTCGTCCGAGAAATCAAAGTCCATTTTTTTCACTCCTGGCGAAGTTCTCGCCCTGGCGGGAGGGGGTGGGGTTCAGCCCAGAACGGTCTGGGCGACGATGTTGCGCTGCACCTCGTTGGAGCCGCCGTAGATGGTGGTCTTGCGCAGGTTGAAGTAGTTCGCGGCCAGCGGGGCGTTGGCCACCTCGCCCCCCGGGAATCCGCCCAGCGCGCCGGCGCCCGCATCACCCTGCCAGCCTGCCTCCATCGCCTCTTCGATGAAGGGCAGGCTAAAGGGGCCGGCGGCCAGCATCATCAGTTCGGCGTAGCGCTGCTGGATCTCGCTGCCGCGGATCTTGAGCAGGCCGGCGATGTCCAGCGAGTTCTTGCCGGATTTTTCAGCCGACAGCACCCGCAGCACCAGCATTTCCAGCGCCACGATGTCCACCTCCAGCAGGGCGATCTGGTCGCGAAAGCGCAGGTCGTCGTACAGGCCCTCGGCGCGGGCGATGCGCTTCAGGCGCTCCAGCTCGCGCTTGCTGCGGTTCACGTCGGCGATGTTGGTGCGCTCGTGGCTCAGCAGGTGCTTGGCGTAGGTCCAGCCCTTGTTCTCTTCGCCGATCAGGTTCTCGGCGGGCACCTTCACGTTGTCGAAGAAGACCTCGTTGACCTCGCATTCGCCGTCCAGCAGCTTGATGGGCCGCACCGTGACGCCGGGCGACTTCATGTCCAGCAGCAGGAACGAGATGCCGGTCTGCGGCTTGCCCTCGTTGCTGGTGCGCACGAGGTTGAACATCCAGTCGCCGTACTGGCCCAGCGTGGTCCAGGTCTTCTGGCCGTTGACCACGTAGTGGTCGCCCACGCGCTCGGCGCGCGTCTTGACCGAGGCCAGGTCCGAGCCCGCGCCGGGCTCGCTGTAGCCCTGGCTCCACCACACCTCGCCGCTGGCGATGCCGGGCAGGAAGCGCTTTTGCTGTTCGGCATTGCCGAAGGCCATGATGACGGGCGCCACCATCACCGGCCCGAAGGGGATGATGCGCGGCGCGCCGGCCAGGGCGCATTCCTCTTCGAACAGGTGCTTTTGCACAGCGGTCCAGCCCGGGCCGCCGAACTCCCTGGGCCAGCCGAAGCCCAGCCAGCCCTTCCTGCCCAAAATCTTGGCCCAGCCCTGCATGTCGCCCCGCGTCAGGCGCAGGGCGTTGTGCACCTTGTGGGAAATCTCTGGGGGGAGATGCTCTTTGACCCAGGCGCGAATCGTTTCGCGGAAGGCCTGTTCTTCGGGGGTGAATGCGAGATCCATGCGGTGTGTCTCCTGGGGCTGCCGGTTCGAGCCGATCCACCGGTTGTAGCACGGTCGTGCTTTTTACTCCTGTCCGGGCGGCGACACGGGCGCAGCGCCTTCCGGCTCCGCTGCCTCCAGCCCCAGTTCCTGGCACAGGCGCTGCACCGTGGCGCGCAACTGGGCCACTTCGGCCTCCAGGGCGGCCACGCGCGGGGCCAGTCCCTGGGCGGCGGGGGCCTCGGAGGCCGAGGCACCGGCGGCGTACTGGCTCGCATCGACCGGGCCGCACAGCAGGTGGGCCCAGCGCTGCTCGCGGGCGCCGGGCGCGCGCGGCAGCTGCACCACCAGCGGGCCGCCTTTTTCTTCGCTGCGCGACTGCAGCTCGTCCAGGAAGGCCTCCACCGAGGAGATGTCGGCGAACCGGTGCCAGCGTTCGGAGTTGATGCGCAACTCGCCCGCGGTTTGCGGCCCGCGCAGCATCAGCAGGGCCAGCAGCACCGCCGACTGGTCGGGCACGCCGATGCCGCGCGGGAAGTTGTGCTCGAACTTGGTCGCCCGGTTGCCGCCGATCTCGACCGCCAGCGTGCGCAGGCGCAGCGAATCGAGCGCCTCCTGGGCTTGGGGCTCGGTCAGCTGCATCACCGGATCGCGGCTGCTCTTTTGGTTGCAGCCGGTCAGCACGCCGTTGAGCGTGAGGGGGTAGCTGTCGGGCACGGTGCGGGCCTTTTCCATCAGCGTGGCGAGCACGCGGGCCTCGGTGGGCGACAGGGGGCGGGTGCGGGGATCGAAGGGCATGGCGGGGGATAATTTCCGGCAATGAAGAACATCGTGATTTTGATCTCCGGCAGCGGCTCCAACATGGCAGCCATCGTGAATGCTTCGCGCCAGCAGGATTGGGCCGGCCGCCACGGCGCCCGGGTGGTGGCTGTGCTGAGCAACAAGGCCGACGCCGCGGGCCTGGCCTGGGCCCGTGCCGAGGGGATCGCCACGGATTCGCTGGACCACCGGGCGTTCGATTCGCGCGAGGCCTTCGATGCGGCGCTGGCCGAGCGCATCGACGCCCATGCGCCGGCGCTGGTGGTGCTGGCGGGGTTCATGCGCATCCTGACGCCTGCGTTCGTGGCGCGCTACGCCGGGCGGCTGGTCAACATCCATCCCTCGCTGCTGCCCGCCTTTCCGGGGCTGCACACGCACCAGCGCGCCATCGATGCGGGCTGTGAGGTGGCCGGCGCCACCGTGCACGAGGTGACGGCCGAACTCGATTGCGGCCCCATCCTGGCCCAGGGCGTGGTGCCGGTGCTGCCCGGCGACACGGCGCCGGTGCTGGCCGCGCGCGTGCTGGCGCAGGAGCACGCCATCTACCCGCGCGCCGTGCTCAAACTGCTGCACCGGCTGGGCTGATCCGGACCGCCGGGCAGTGGCCCCCGCTCAGGACCAGCCGTCGAACACGCAGACCCGGTTGCGTCCCGAATCCTTGGCCACGTAGAGCGCCCGGTCGGCCCGCGCCAGCAGTGCGTGGGGATCGCTCACCTCCTCGAACCCCGCCGTGGCCACCCCGAAGCTGGCGGTGACCGGCCGGTGCGGCCAGGTGCTGGCATTCAATGCAGCATGCAGCTTCTCGGCCACGAGGCGGGCGCCGGTGGCGTGCGTCTGGGGCAGCACCACGCAGAACTCCTCGCCGCCGAAGCGGGCCACGAAATCGCCTGCCCGCACGTGGCTGCGGACCACCTCGGCCGCATGCCGCAGGATGGCGTCCCCGGCCGGATGGCCCAGGTCGTCGTTGACGCTTTTGAAGTGGTCCAGGTCCACCATCACCAGGCTCAGCGGCTGCCCGGCCCGCTTGCCTTCGTCCCAGCTGGTGCGCAACTGGCGGTCCAGGCAGCGCCGGTTCCACAGCCCGGTGAGCCCGTCGGTCATGCTCTCCAGTTCGAGGCCGGCCATGGCCTGGCGCAGCTCCAGCTGGGTCACCACCTGGCGGGCCAGCGATTCGAGGGCGCGGCGCTCGGCGTCCGTCAGGGTACGGGGCTCGCGGTCGATCACGCAGACGGTGCCGATGGGCATGCCGTCCGAGGTCACCAGCGGCGCCCCAGCGTAAAAGCGGATGCCCGGCTCGCCGGTCACCAGCGGGTTGCCGGCAAAACGCGGGTCCAGGTGCGCATCGGGCACCTCGAACACGTAGTCGGGCTGCAGGATGGCATGGGCGCAGAAGGCCAGCTCGCGCGGCGTCTCGGGCGTGTCGATGCCGGTGCGCGACTTGAACCACTGCCGCTCCGCATCGATGAGCGAAATCAGCGCGATCGGCGTCTGGCACACCGCCGACGCCAGCATGGTGAGGTCGTCGAAGGCCTGCTCGGGGTTGGTGTCGAGCACCCGCAGCTTGTCCAGGGCCTCCAGGCGTTGCGCCTCGTTGAAGGGCAGGGGGGCGCCCTGGGACGGGTTGGGGGCCGGGGGCGTGGCGTCGGCGGGAGCGTCGGGTTTCTGGTTGGGGGGCATCAATGGCTTCACTGAAGGAACGACAGTGAGTGTGTACGCAGCATCCGGCCATTCCGTTGTATCCATTTGATACGGCCAGGGTCTTTCCCTGGGTCACCGAACGGCAGCAGCGCGGGTGTGTCGATGCTTGTGCTATAAAAAATATAGCGATATGCCCTAGAAGATATTGTGCTGGAGCCGCTTTTGGCCCGAAGGCCAGCGGCGCAGGGCGCCGGTCCACGCAGCTCGTCCACTGACGGGCTGTGCAGCACTGCGTGGACCGGCAAAACCAGGGGCCGGGCGCCCGGTGCCTGCGGGCGCGGCCGGCGGCCCTCTCAGGCCAGGGCGCTCAAGGTGCTGGCGTTGCTGCTGGTGGTCCACGCGCTGGCGGCTGCCGCGTATTGCCGGCGTGCCTGTTCGGCCAGCTGGGTCAGGTCCAGCCGCTGGCCGGTACGGGAGGCGCTGGCGGTGCCTTCGTCCTGGCCGGTAACGCTGCTGCTGTTGCTGCTGCTGGCCGTGTTGGTGGCATTGGCCGTCGCCCACTGCGTCAACTGGTCGATGAACGACGACGACTCGCTGGCGCTGAGCTGCTTGTCGCCGTCGGTGTCGATGGCATTGAACAGCGCGGTGACCGCATCCGTCGTGCTGCCGGACGTGCCGTTGGTGCTGGCTGCCGCCAGTTCCGACGCCGACACGACACCGTCTTCGTTCGTGTCCAGCACGTCGTAGGTGGTGCTGCCGGACGATGCGCTCGCGCTGCTGGCACCCCCCGCTCCACCTGGCCCGCCCGGGCCACCCAGTCCGCCGGGCGGCGGGGGCGGCATGCCGCCCGCCTGCGGTCCGCCCGCGCCGCCCTGGCCCGAGGGCCGGCCGGCATCGAACTCCGCCTGCGACAGGCTGCCGTCGCCGTCCGAATCCAGCTGGCCGAACAGTTCGTCGCTGCTGGTGCCGGTGGCGCTGGCCGTGCCGCCGGAGACTTTCTCCAGCAGGAACTGCAGTTCGTCCTGGCTCACCTTGCCGTCACCGTCACTGTCCACCTTGCCGAACAGGTCGTCGCCGGCCTGGCCGGTGGCGCCGCTGCCGGCGTCGCTGCGCGACTGGGCGAAGTCCATGGTGGAGCGCTGCGGCAGCACGCTTTCCAGCGTCTTGGACAGCTCGTCGCTGCTCAGGCTGCCGTTGCCGTCGCTGTCGTACTTCTGGATCAGGTCCGAAGCGCTGGTGCTGCTGTCCACACCGCTTTTCTTCGCCACCTTGTCCAGCAGCCCCTGCAGCTCGGTGCCGTCCACGCCGCCGCTGCCATCGGCATCCAATTTTCCGAACAGGCGCTCCGGCGAAGGCCCGGGGCGCGAAGCCCGCTGGACGCTCGCACTGGACCACGCGCTGCCGACACTACTGATGGTCGTCATCATCGTTCCTTTCGTTCCAAGGGTTGGCGGCTGCCGCGCCGTCGTGCGTCCCGGGAGCGGGGCGCGCGCACCGGCAGCAGCCTGCAGCCCATTCTTGGAAGCGCCGGTAACGGCGGTTTGTCCCGTTTGTATCGGGCCTGGTACGAAAGGGTTCGCCAAGGCGCGAACAGCGGGGAAAAAGCCCGCCAGTTCCCGCGCAACGCCGTGCGGGCGCTGCGTACACTGGGGCGGCAACCCCGCTTTTCCGCCCGCTCCCATGCAACACATCCTGGTGGTCGATGACGACGACGACATCACCGCGCTGCTGACGCAGTACCTCGCCCGCTTCGGCTATGCCACCCATGCGGCGCGCGATGCGCAGACCCTGCGCGAGCGCATGGCCGCGCAGGCCATGGACCTCGTCGTGCTGGACATCATGCTGCCCGGCACCGACGGCATCACCCTGGCGCGCGAGCTGCGCGAGCGCTCGGCCGTGCCCATCATCATGCTCACCGCGCGCGCCAATCCGTACGACTGCGTGCTCGGGCTGGAAATGGGCGCCGACGACTACATGAGCAAGCCCTTCGAGCCGCGCGAGCTGGTCGCGCGCATCCAGAACGTGCTGCGGCGCGCGGCGGGCCGTCCCGCCGCCGCGCCCGCGGTGCCGGACGACGTGGTGCGCTTCGACGGCTGGGCGCTGCACAGCGTGGAGCGCCATCTCGTCTCGCCCTCCGGCGTCACTGTGCCGCTCACCAACGCCGAATACCGCCTGCTGTGCACCTTCCTGCGCATGCCGCGGCGCGTGTGCAGCCGCGACCAGCTCATGGAGCATGCGCGTGGCCGCACCATGGATTCGTTCGAGCGCAGCATCGACCTGCTGGTCTCGCGCCTGCGCCACAAGCTGTCGGACGACCCGCGCGCACCCGCCTTCATTCGCACGGTGCGCGGCGTGGGCTACCTGTTCCACACCCAGACCGTGCAGGGGCTGGCGGGCAGGGCGCAGTGACGCACGCCGCGGCCAAGGCGCCGACGGCGCCCGCGCGCACAGGGTGGCGGCGCTGGCTGCCGGACACCCTGTTCGGCCGGCTGGCGCTGCTGCTGTTCGTTGCCGTCACGGCCAGCCACGTGCTGGCCCTCACGCTGATGTTCGAGCTGCGCCCGGCCGGCATGGGCCCGCCACCACCACCGGAGGCCGCCATGGACGGCGATGCCGCGCAGCGCCCGCCACCTGCCCGGCCGCCCGAATCCGGCGGCCCCTCGCGCGAACGCCGCCCCGGCTTCCTGCACGCAGGCCTCGCGCTGGATATCGGGGTGCGGCTGCTGGCCCTCATGCTCGCTGCCTGGTGGGGCGCGCGCTGGCTGTCCCAGCCCATCCACCGGCTGGCCCGCGCCGCGCGCGACCTGGGTGGCGACCTCCACGGCCCGCCGCTGCCCGAAGACGGCCCCGCCGAATGCCGCGAGGCCAGCCGCGTCTTCAACCAGATGCAGGCGCGCATCCGCCAGCAACTGGCCGAGCGCGACGGCTTCGTGGCCGCCGTGTCGCACGACCTGCGCACGCCGCTCACCCGGCTGCGGCTGCGCGCCGAAACCCTGCACGACGACGGCGAGCGCGAACGCTTTTGCCGCGACATCGGCGAGATGGACGCCATGATCACCGCCACGCTCGACCACCTGCGCGGCGTGGCCCATGCCGAGCCGGTGGCGCCGCTGGACATCGGGGCGCTGCTGCAGAGCCTGGCGGACGACGAGCAGGACTGCGGCCACGCCGTCACGCTGCAGGGCAGCGCGCGGCCGCTGCCGGCGCGGGTGGGCGCGCTGCGCCGCTGCATCGGCAACCTGGTCGGCAACGCCGTGCGCTACGGCGGCGGCGCCGAGATCACGCTGAGCGACGATGGCGCCGCGGTGCGCATCGCCGTGCGCGACCACGGACCCGGCCTGCCCGAGCAGGAGCTGGACCGGGTGATGCAGCCCTTCTACCGCGTGGAAGGCTCGCGCAACCGGCACAGCGGCGGCGTGGGCCTGGGGCTGTCGATCGCGCACGACATCGCGCAGCGCCACGGCGGCAGCCTGCAGCTGTGCAATGTGCCGGGCGGCGGGCTGGTCGCCACCGTCACCCTGCCGCGCGGGGGCGGGGCCGGCCAGGCAATGCGTTTGATATAAAAACAATAGCTACGGAGGCAATCAAAACCCCGGCGCTGGCACGTCGGCGCATCGAATCGCCCTGGCAGGGGCCCGGCGGGGGTGGCCCGCGTCGCCCGCGTTCCGGTCAGGCCCGTTGGAAGAAATGGCGCAGCCGCTGCGCAATTCCCCCGGAGGGGGCATGCGCCGGCGCGGTGGAGGCCGCCGCAGCCGGCGAACTGGCCTGCGCCTTGGCATGGGCCTTTGCCTGCGCGTGGTCCTCGTCATCGAACAGATCCTGCAGCGTGATCCTCGCCGCTTGTGCCTCCAGTTCGGGCTCCTCGGCGATGGTGAACAGGGTCCGGCCTTGCAGTCGGGCCATCGCGGCTTGCACCTCGGGGCTGTCGTCGGCCTCGATCTCCTCGGCGTGTGCCGAATCCGGTACGGGCTGCGCGGCGGGCGGCGGCTCCTGCCGGATCTCCGGGTGCGTCCCGGAAGGGGCTTGCGCCGCCGGTGGCTCCGCTGCGGGGCGGGGGAGTGGGGCGGTAACAGCCGATCCGGCGCTCACGTTCATGTAGCGGATGGCGGAGGCCACATCGGACGCCCGCTGGCTGGCGGCGCTGTCCAGGGGCTGGCGCGGCCGGGGCGCCGCCTGTGGCTTGGAATGGCGCCCCACCAGGCCGGACAGCAGGCCGCCACCGCCGTGGCTGCTGCTGCTGCGGCTGCTGCTGGCCTTGGGCGCCGTACCCGCTGTTGTCCCGGACGCGGACGACGGGGGCGCGTTGGGGGTGGGACGGGAATGCGGCAGCAGTTTGGAAAATTTCACGGGCCAGGCCTTTGCTTCGACTGGCACAGGCCAGAAGATGAAGGAGGATGGTGCTCCCGCCGCAGCGGAATTTGCTTTGCCGCACGAACACGCCGTGCTCCGTCCGAAGCTGGCGTATCGCAACGCATCAGAACTAATTTGCTATAAAAATAATAGCTATCAAGGCAATCGGATCTAGGGCGTTCGGCACTTCTATGGCTTGGTCCCGGGTGCGGCTTCCGGCAATGCCTGCACCCGCTCGAAGCGCGGCTGCGCCCGCCCGTCGATCACCACGGTTTCCTCGAACATCGTGGCGGGCCGCACCCACAGCCCCCGCTCGCCGTAGAGCGCGCGGTGCAGCGTCATGGGCTCCAGCGTCTCGCTGTGGCGGGCGGTGTCGATCACCTCGTACAGAAGGCCCTTGTAGTGGCGATAGAGACCGGGCGGGGTGGGGCGCAGGGCGGGAAGGTCGTCGGTCATGGATACGATGGCGGATTGGCAAATGGGGGATGGCGGGACATGGACCAGGCGGATTTCGTTCACATGGTGCGCATGAGCGAGCACGCGAGCGCTGAAGACTCCAGCGCGTACCGGCGCAGTGTCGCCGCTTTCGCGGCCCTGGGGTACGCCTGGGTGGTGGGCTGCCTGCTGCTGTCGGCGGGGCTGCTGGCCTGGGTGTTGCCCCAGTTGTTGCATGGCCGCTTTCGCGTGGCCTACGTGTGGGTGGTGCTCGGGGCGGGCGGCCTGCTGTGGACCTGCCTGCGCGCGCTTTGGGTGCGCATCGATGCGCCCGATGGCCTGCCCATCACGGCGGCCGATGCGCCCGGCCTGTTCGAGGCGCTGGAGCGCATCCGCACCAAGGTCAAGGGCCCGGCGCTGCATGGCGTGTACCTGGACGGCGACTTCAACGCCAGCATCCGGCAGACGCCGCGCTGGGGCCTGTTCGGCGGCGCGGTCAACCACCTCACCATCGGCCTGCCGCTCGCCATGGCGCTGGACAAGCCGCGCCTGATGGCCGTGCTGGCGCACGAATATGGCCACCTGCGCGGTGGCCACGGCCAATTCACCGCCTGGATCTACCGCACGCGGCTGGGCTGGCTGCGCCTGCACGAGGGCCTGCGCGACGGCAGCGGGCCGGTGGCGGCGGCCACGCAGGCCTTCCTGCGTTGGTACTTCCCGCGCTTCGCCGCGCGGACGTTCGCCCTGGCGCGCCAGGACGAATACGAGGCGGACCGCATCGCCGGCCGGTTGCTGGGCCCCGAAGTGGCGGCCGCAGCGCTGGCCGAGATCGAAATCAAGGCCGCCTGGCTGGCGGACGAGTTCTGGCCCGGGCACTGGCGCACGGCCGTGGCCCACCCGCTGCCGGCGGGCCCCTACGGCGCCCTTCGACGCCTGCTGGCGATGCCGGTCGAGGCCGGCTTCGCCCAGGAGGCGCTGCGCCAGGCCGTGCGGCGCATCAGCGGCGTGGACGACACCCACCCGGTGCTGCGCGACCGGGTCGAGGCGCTCACCGGTGCGCGGCCCGCCCTGCCCGAAGGCTCGCGCCGCGGCGCCCTGTCGCTGCTGGGCCGCGATCCGCAGCGCTGGATCGACCATTTCGACCGCCTGTGGTGCCAGGAAAACGCCACGGGCTGGAAGGAACACCACGCCTGGCTGACCCGGGTGCGCGAACGGGCCGAGGCGCTGAAAGCCAGCGCGGCCCGCAACAACGCCGACGAAACCGTGGAATGGGCCACGCTGCTGCGCCACCTGGACCCCGCTGCCGATGTGCGCCCCCTGTACGAGGCGGCCCTTCAGCGCAGCAGCGAGCACGCCGGCGCGCTGCAGGGGCTGGCCCGTTGCCTGCCGGCCCCCGACCGGGAGGCCCGCCTGGCCGTTCTGGCGCGGCTGTGGGATGCGGCGCCGGCCCGGCGCTGGTGGGCGGCCAATGCCGCCGTCGCCGAACTGGAGACGACGCGCCCGGGCCTGGACTACGACGCCGAAGCCCTCAAGCACTGGCGCGAGCGGCAGCGCCAGGCGGGCGAGGCCGAGGAGCGGGCGTGGGAGGAGCTGTCCACCCCGCCGTACTTCAGCCGGGTGGCGCGGCACGATCTCTCGCCGTTCGAACTGAGCGAGGTGCAGTCCGAACTGGCCCGCTGCCGCCCGGTGGTGAAATGCTGGATCGTGTCCAAGGCCCTGCGGGAGTTTCCGCAGCGGCGGGCCTACCTCGTCTTCGTGCTCCTGCCGGCCATGGACGATGAGGACCGCTACGGGCTTTGCCGCTGGCTGGAGCGAAACCTCAGCCTGCCCGGGCCGGCGCTCTTGCTGTGGGCGGGGGAGTCGCCCACGCTGCAGGAGATCGAGCGCTCGGCCTTCGCGCCGGTGCTGTCGAGATAGCACCGGTGAGGGCCCCGGCGGGCCGGGGCGGCGCCAGTGGGACAATCGGGCGATGCACCCCAAAGCCCTTCTGGACGCCTGCGCTGAACTCGTCAGGCTGACCTTGACCCTCGAACACCCCGCCGACGCGGTGGTGTCCCGTTTTTTCCGTGACAACCGCTCCCTCGGCCCGCGCGAGCGCGCCACCCTCGCCGAGACCGCCTACACGGTGCTGCGCAAGAAGCTGCTGTTCGAGCAGCTCGCCCGTTCGGGCAGCGGTCCCAAGGAGCGGCGCCTGGCCATCCTGGGCTTCGCGCACAGCCAGGACGAGCAGGCCCGCCGCGCAGGCGCAGGCAATGCCTCCGGTGCGCGCGACTTCCTGCGCGGCGCCCTGAACGATCAGGAAAAGAACTGGCTCGACCAGTGCGATGCCGTGCCGGCGGACGACCTTATGGACCGCCACCGTCACAACCTGCCCGAGTGGCTGGTGGCGCCGCTCAAGAGCCAGCTGGGCGATGGCTTCTGGCCCCTGGTGGACAGCCTCTCGCAGAGCGCGCCGCTCGATCTGCGCGTGAATGCCCTGCAGGAAAAGCGGGCCGATGTGCAAAAGGAACTGGCCAAGGCCGGCATTCCGGCCCAGCCCACCCCGTACTCCCCCTGGGGCCTGCGCGTGGACGGCAAGCCCGCGCTCACCAAGCTCGATGCCTTCACGCGCGGCGCCGTCGAGGTGCAGGACGAAGGCTCGCAGTTGCTCGCGCTGCTGCTCGATGCCAAGCGCGGCGAGATGGTGGTCGACTTTTGCGCGGGCGCCGGCGGCAAGACGCTGGCCATCGGCGCGGCCATGCGCAACACCGGGCGCCTCTATGCCTTCGACGTGTCGGCCCACCGGCTCGACGCGCTCAAGCCCCGGCTGGCCCGCAGCGGCCTGTCGAACGTGCACCCCGCCGCCATCGCACACGAGCGCGACGACCGCATCAAGCGCCTGGCCGGCAAGATCGACCGCGTGCTGGTGGACGCGCCGTGCTCCGGCCTGGGCACCCTGCGCCGCAACCCCGACCTGAAGTGGCGCCAGAGCCCCCAGGCGGTGCAGGAACTGGTGGCCAAGCAGACGGCCATCCTCGCCAGCGCCGCGCGCCTGCTCAAGCCGGGTGGCCGGCTGGTGTACGCCACCTGCAGCGTGCTGCCCGAGGAGAACGAAGCCATCGCCGAAGCCTTCGGTGCCGCGCACCCCGACTTCGTGCCGGCCGATGCGGGCGAGCTGCTCACCCAGCTCAAGGTCGAGCAGGCCGGCGCGCTGTGCAGCGGAACGGAATCGGGCACTGGTTATCTGCGCCTTTGGCCCCATCTGCACCAGACCGACGGTTTTTTTGCCGCCGTGTGGACGCGCAAGCCCTGAAAGCCGTGCCGCGCACCTCCGTAAGACACCGGCGGTGTTGCGGGTATGCGCGGCATCGTGCCTGCATCGCCCCCTAAAATCATTCAGTTGCCCCCGAAAGGGGCGGCATTCACTTTGTTCGCTAGCGAAGGCTCCCTATGCTGTTACCCGACTGGGCTGTTCTGAACGCCGCCATCGACTGGCTGGGCTCCGGCCTGTGGAACCTGTCGTGGTGGCAGGTGGTGCTGTACACGCTGTTCACCACGCACATCACCATCGCGGCGGTGACCATCTTTCTGCATCGCGCGCAGGCCCATCGTTCGGTGGAGCTGGGCGCGATGCCCTCGCACTTCTTCCGCTTCTGGCTGTGGCTGGGCACCGGCATGGTGACCCGCGAGTGGGTGGCCATCCACCGCAAGCACCACGCCAAGTGCGAGACCGAGGAAGACCCCCACAGCCCGCAGACCCGGGGCCTGGACACCGTGATGTGGCGCGGCGCCGAGCTGTACCGCGCCGAGGCGAACAATGCCGAGACGGTGCGCAAGTTCGGCCACGGCACGCCCGACGACTGGGTGGAGCGCAACGTGTACAGCCGGTTCGCCTGGCAGGGCGTGGGCCTCATGCTCATCATCAACCTGGTGCTGTTCGGCGGCCTGGGCGCCACGGTGTGGGCCGTGCAGATGCTGTGGATTCCCTTCTGGGCGGCCGGCGTGGTCAATGGCATCGGCCACTTCTGGGGCTACCGCAACTTCGAGGCGCAGGACGCCAGCACCAACCTCGTGCCCTGGGGCGTGGTGATCGGTGGCGAAGAACTGCACAACAACCACCATACCTATCCGACCGCGGCCAAGTTCTCGGTCAAGCCCTATGAATTCGACATCGGCTGGATGTACATCTCCCTGATGCGCGCCGTCGGCTGGGCCACGGTCAAGAAGGTGCCGCCCAAGCTGCGCCTGGGCGCCGTGAAGCCGGTGGCCGATGAGCACACGCTGGAGGCGCTCATCGCCAACCGCTACGAAGTGATGGCCGGCTACGCCCGTGGCGTGCGCCAGGCCTGCCGCGAGGAGCTGGCGGCGCTCAAGGCCCGCAAGGGCGACGTCTCCGTGCTGCGCGCCGCCCGCCGCTGGGCCCACCGCGATGCCGAGAAGGTGCCCGCCCGCGCCAAGCCGCACCTGGCCCAGGCCCGCGCCGCCCATCCGGTGCTCGACAAGATGATGACCATGCGCGAAGAGCTGCGCCAGCTGTGGCTGAACACCTCGCAGTCGCGCGAGCAGCTCACGGCCGACCTGCAGGCCTGGTGCCACCGCGCCGAGGAAAGCGGCGTGGCGGCGCTGCGCGAGTTTTCGCTGCGGCTGCGCGCGGCGCAGGTCTGACCCTCAAGGGCCGCCGGGTCGACAACGCTTCGGTTTCCCAGGGCCGACCCGTGTCGGCTGCGGCTCAGTGCGCTGCGCCGACCTCGCCGGACGCCCGCGCTCCGCTGGCTGCGGCAGCATGCCACCGGGCCTTCATCCATCCCCAGGCCTGCGCCAGGGCGCCGGGCTGCGGCACCGCTTCGATCAAGACAGCGCGCACCGGCCGGCGGCCCGGGTTTCCCAGGCGTACCCAGGCGGTGGGCGCACCGCCGTCCTGGGTGAGTGCTTGCCCGGCCACCAGCGTCTGCTGGCCCACATGCAGCACCTGCCCGCAGACCAGCGGGCCGAAGCCCAGTGCGATGTCGCCTTCCAGCGCCCGGAGCGTGCTGGCCGGGGGCAGGCAGGCCAGCACATGCTGTCCTGGCGCGATGTCCAGAACAAGGCGCAGGGCAGGGGTGGCGGCGGTGGTGGCAGTGGCGGTCGGGCGGGGGGCTTGCGTCATGGCGGACTCCTTCGGATGAGGACTCCAGCGTAAGAAAAGCCGGCCTTTTGGGGCAGGTACAAGCGCCACCGGCGGCAGGTAGAACAGCCGCGATCGGCAGGGGGCTGTTATGGTTCGCCATGTTCCATCCTGTATCTGTTCCGGTGCACCGTGCCGGGGCATGATGGGATTCCCGCTTGCCGCGCGCGGGGCCTGGCGCGCGGGTTCTTCCGATGCCTGCCATGTCCCGCTCTGCCGATCCCCGAGAGACCACCCCCCTGTACCGCCAACTGGCGGCCCTGTACGAGCAGGCGATCGCCGCCGGCAGTTTGCAGCCGGGCATGCGCATGCCGTCGGTGCGCGAGCTGTGCCAGCGCCACCAGGTGAGCCTGACGACCGCGCTGCAGGTGCTGCGGCACCTCGAATCCCAGGGCAGCGTGGAGGCCCGCGAGCGCGTGGGCTACTTCGTGCGCGAGCCCGGCGGCATGTCGCTGCCCGGCGCGCGCGAGCCCGAGTTGCTGGAGCCGCTGCCGGACGACCCGAGCGTGTTCGCCGGCATCAACGAGCGCATCTCCATGTTCCTGGAAAAGGCGCGCCGCGCCGGCCCGGTGCCGCTGGACCTGGGCAGCGCCATGCCAGCGCCCAGCCTGTTCGATGCCCGGGCGCTGAACCGGCTGGCGCAAAGCCTGCTGCGCGAGCAGCCCGACATCCTCGTCTACGGGCCCTCGGCGCCCACCACCCACGTGGAGTTCCAGCAGGCGATGGCCCGACATGCGCTCACGTTCGGGGTGTGCCTGGCGCCCTCCGACATCGGTGCCACCCATGGCAATTCGGAGGCGGTCACGCTGGCGCTGGATGCCATCGCTGAGCCGGGCGACGTGATCGCGGTGGAGTCGCCGACGTTCTTCGGCATCCTGCAGGCCATCCAGGTGCGCGGCCTGAAGGCGCTGGAGATTCCCTGCAGCCCGCACACCGGCATTTCGCTGGAGGCGCTGGAACTGGCGGCGCGCAACGAGCCGCGCCTCAAGGGCGTGGTGGTGGTGCCCCACCTGCAGATGCCGCAGGGCAGCGTGATGCCCGATGCGCACAAGGAGCGCCTGGTGGCGCTGTGCGTGGAATACGGGCTGGCGCTCGTCGAGGACGACATCTACCGCGAGTTCGTCGAGTCGCCCCGCGCACTGCGGCCCGCCAAAGCCTGGGACAAGGTGGGCGATGCCGGCCAGGTGATCTACTGCGCCTCGCTCAGCAAGAGCTTTGCCCCCGGCCTGCGCCAGGGCTGGATGAGCGCCGGGCGCTGGCAGGCCCGGGTGCAGATGCTCAAGTTCGCCCGCACGCGCAACATGCAGACCTGGTCCCAGTTGCTGGCCGCGCGCAGTGTGGACTCGCCGGCCTACGAGCGCCACATGCGCCGCATGCGCACCCAGTTGCGCGTGCAGCGGGAGCATTCGGCGCGCGCGGTGGCACGGTATTTTCCAGTCGGCACGCGCCTGAGTTTGCCGCCGGGCGGGATCAGCCTGTGGCTGGAGCTGCCCCCGACATTTCCACTACGCGCCTGTACGACCAGGCCCTGCAGTGCGGCATCCGCATCGCGCCGGGTCCGATGTTCTCCAACACTGGGCGCTACGAGAACTTCCTGCGCCTGAGCTGCGGCATGCCGTTCACGCCCGAGGTGGAGGAGGCCTACCGCACGCTGGGCACGCTCATGGCCCAGCAGCGCGCCGAGCCGGCACTGCGCCGCGCGGCCTGACGCGCCCGCTGCCGGGGCAGGCGCCGATAGAGAACACACCGTCCAGCGAACATGCACGGCGCAAGCGGGCATAAAAAAACCGCCCGGGGTGCCGGGCGGTTCTTGAAGGGGCCTGAGGCTGGATTACTTCAGCTTCATTTCCTTGTATTCGACGTGCTTGCGAGCTTTTGGATCAAATTTCATGATCAGCATCTTCTCGGGCATCGTCTTCTTGTTCTTGGTGGTGGTGTAGAAGTGGCCGGTACCCGCAGTGGATTCCAGCTTGATCTTGTCGCGTCCGCCTTTGCTTGCCATGGTGCTTCTCCTTAAGCTTGGCCACGTGCACGCAGGTCTGCGAGCACGGAGTCAATACCGTTCTTGTCGATCAAACGCAGGCCGGCGTTGGAGATGCGCAGGCGCACCCAGCGGTTTTCGCTCTCGACCCAGAAACGGCGGTATTGCAGGTTCGGCAGGAACCGGCGCTTGGTTTTGTTGTTGGCGTGGGAAACATTGTTCCCGACCATCGGGCCCTTGCCCGTGACTTCACATACGCGTGCCATGAGGACACTCCAATGTTTTCAACGGCCTTCGAGCGGGTGCATTGCGGATCGCCAGCGAAGAACGCTTTGGATCGCAAGGCCTGCCGTCGGCCTCACCTCGCCAGTTCAGGGTGGCGGTAACCCGATTGCCGTGTCCAGGATGGCGCAAAGCCCGCCCAATTTCAGCAAAGCCGCGGATTATAGCCCGCTTTGTTCAGATGACGCCATCCTGCTCGAGAAAGCGCTGCGCATCCAGCGCGGCCATGCAGCCCGTACCCGCGCTGGTGATGGCTTGGCGGTACACATGGTCCTGCACGTCGCCTGCGGCGAAGATGCCCGGCACGCTCGTCTGCGTGGCAAAGCCCTTGAGGCCGCCCTGCGTGACGATGTAGCCGTTCTCCATGGTCAGCTGGCCTTCGAAGATGGCGGTGTTGGGCGAGTGGCCGATGGCGATGAAGCAGCCCTGCAGCGCGATGTCCTCGGTGCGGCCGTCCACCGTGCTCTTGACGCGGATGCCCGTCACGCCGCCGTCGTTGCCCAGCACCTCGTCCAGCGTGTGAAAGAGCTTGAGCTCGATCTTGCCGGCCGCCACCTTCTCGTTGAGCTTGTCCACCAGGATGGGCTCGGCCTTGAATCGGTCGCGGCGGTGCACCAGCGTGACCTTGCGCGCGATGTTGGACAGGTACAGCGCCTCTTCCACGGCGGTGTTGCCGCCGCCGACCACGCACACGTCCTGCTCGCGGTAGAAGAAGCCGTCGCAGGTGGCGCAGCCCGACACGCCGCGGCCCATGAAGGCCTCCTCGGACGGCAGGCCCAGGTACTTGGCCGAGGCGCCGGTCGCCAGGATGAGCGCGTCGCAGGTGTAGGTGCCGCTGTCGCCCTTGAGCGTGAACGGCCGCTGGCTGAAGTCCACCTGGTTGATGTGATCGAACACGATCTGTGTCTTGAAGCGCTCGGCATGCTCCAGGAAGCGCTGCATCAGGTCGGGGCCCTGCACGCCGTGCACGTCCGCCGGCCAGTTATCCACTTCCGTCGTGGTCATCAGCTGGCCGCCCTGGGCGATGCCCGTGATGAGCACGGGGCTCAGGTTGGCGCGCGCTGCGTACACGGCGGCGGTGTAGCCGGCGGGGCCGGAGCCGAGGATCAGGACTTTGGCGTGTTGCGTGTTGGACATGGAAGGAAGGTAAATGTTTGTGTGCGCCCGCGGCCGGGCTGGATGGGTAGATGGGACCGCAGCCGCGGAGTATCAACCCGCCGCCACGGGCGGCAGGCGCCGCTTTTTCAATCGCGCCCATTGTAAGAAGCGATGAAAAGCCGGGCGCTCCACCGGGGCGCTCGGTGCCGCGACCGGCGCAAAAACCGCGCAATGCGCATGGGGTAAGCTTGGCCGCGCACGTTTATGACCTACTCCCTCAATACCCTCAATGCCTCCGCAGGCAAGTCGCCGCCCCGCAGCGGGGCCGCACGTTTCGGCCACGAGATCAGCCTGGTGCTCGGTCTCGTGGCCCTGGTTTTCTGGCTGCTGGCGTTGGCGACCTATTCGGGGCAGGACGCCGCCTGGTCCACCTCGGGCGTGGGCGACGGCCGGCTGATGGCCAACTGGGCCGGCCGCTTCGGTGCCTGGCTGGCCGACAGCAGCTATTTCGCGCTGGGCTTTTCGGTCTGGTGGTGCGTGGCCGCGGCGGTGCGGGCCTGGCTGTCTTCCCTGGCGCGCTGGATGCGGGGTGGCGAAGACGCCGGCGCCAACGCGCACAGCCCGATGGTGCGGCGCGCGATGTTCTGGGGCGGCCTCATTGTGTTGATAGCGGCCAGCACTGGGCTGGAGTGGTCGCGCCTGTACCGGCTGGAGTCCCTGTTGCCCGGCCATGCGGGCGGTGCGATCGGCTATCTCACCGGGCCTGCGGGCGTGAAGTGGCTGGGGTTCACCGGCTCGGGCCTGGTGGGCGTGATCCTGGTGGTGCTGGGCGCGGCGCTGGTGTTTCGCTTCTCCTGGGGCCACGTGGCCGAGCGGCTGGGCGGGCGCATCGATGCGCTGGTGCAGCTGGGCCGGGCCAAGCGCGAGAAGGCCAAGGACGTGGCCGTGGGCAAGCGCGCCGCGCGCGAACGCGAAGAGGTGGTGCTGGAGGAACGCCACGAGGTCGAGCAGCACCATCCGCAGCCGGTGCAGATCATCGAGCCGGTGCTGTCCGACGTGCCCCAGAGCGCCCGCGTGGTGAAGGAACGCCAAAAGCCCCTGTTCACCGACATGCCCGACAGCCGCCTGCCGCAGGTCGATCTGCTGGACGGCCCGCCTGCGCAGCGCCAGGAGACGGTCTCGCCCGAGACCCTGGAGATGACCAGCCGCCTCATCGAGAAGAAGCTCAAGGACTTCGGCGTGGAAGTGCGCGTGGTCGCCGCCATGCCGGGTCCGGTCATCACCCGCTACGAGATCGAGCCCGCCACCGGCGTGAAAGGCTCGCAGATCGTGGGCCTGGCCAAGGACCTGGCGCGCTCGCTGTCGCTGGTCTCCATCCGCGTGATCGAGACGATCCCGGGCAAGAACTTCATGGCGCTGGAGCTGCCCAACGCCAAGCGGCAGTCGATCCGGCTGTCCGAGATCCTCGGCTCGCACGTCTACCACGAGGGCAAGAGCATGCTCACCATGGGCCTGGGCAAGGACATCGTGGGCAACCCCGTGGTGGCCGACCTGGCCAAGATGCCGCACGTGCTGGTGGCCGGCACCACCGGCTCGGGCAAGTCGGTGGGGATCAACGCCATGATCCTCTCGCTGCTCTACAAGGCCGAGGCGCGCGATGTGCGCCTGCTGATGATCGACCCCAAGATGCTGGAAATGTCGGTGTACGAAGGCATTCCGCACCTGCTGGCGCCCGTGGTCACCGACATGAAGCAGGCCGCCCACGGCCTGAACTGGTGCGTGGCCGAGATGGAGCGCCGCTACAAGCTCATGAGCAAGCTGGGCGTGCGCAACATGGCCGGCTACAACGTGAAGATTGACGAGGCCAAGGCGCGCGAGGAGTTCATCTACAACCCGTTCAGCCTCACGCCCGAAGAGCCCGAGCCGTTGCAGCGCCTGCCGCACATCGTGGTCGTGATCGACGAACTGGCCGACCTGATGATGGTGGTGGGCAAGAAGATCGAAGAGCTGATCGCCCGCCTGGCGCAAAAGGCGCGCGCGGCCGGCATCCACCTCATCCTGGCCACGCAGCGCCCCAGCGTGGACGTGATCACCGGGCTGATCAAGGCCAACATCCCGACGCGCATCGCCTTCCAGGTGAGCAGCAAGATCGACAGCCGCACCATCCTGGACCAGATGGGCGCCGAGGCCCTGCTGGGCATGGGCGACATGCTCTACATGGCCAGCGGCACCGGCCTGCCGGTGCGCGTGCACGGCGCCTTCGTGTCCGACGAAGAGGTGCACCGCGTGGTGAGCTACCTCAAGAGCCAGGGCGAGCCCGACTACATCGAGGGCGTGCTGGAGGGCGGCACGGTCGATGGCGACGACGGCCCGCTGGGCGACGGGGACGGAGGCAGCGGCGAGAAGGACCCCATGTACGACCAGGCCGTGGAAGTGGTGCTCAAGGACCGCAAGGCCAGCATTTCGTATGTGCAGCGCAAGCTGCGCATCGGCTACAACCGCTCCGCCCGTCTGCTCGAAGACATGGAGAAGGCCGGCCTCGTGAGCGGCCTCACCACCAGCGGCCAGCGCGAAGTGCTGGTGCCTGCCCGCGGCGGCGGTGAATGAGCCGGCGGCCCTGGAAAAGCCGGCACCCGGCCTCAGATACCGAGAACCCATGAAAAAAATCATCCTCACCGCACTGATCGCGGCCGCTGCCCAGTGCGCCAGCGCCGACGGCCTCAAAAGCCTCGAGTCCTTCATGAAGGGTGCGGCCGCCGGCCGTGCCGATTTCACGCAGACCGTCACCGCCCCCCCGAAGGACGGCGAGGCGGCGCGGACCAAGACGTCCAGCGGCACCTTCGAATTCCAGCGCCCCGGGCGTTTTCGCTTCACCTACCAAAAGCCCTTCGAGCAGACCATCGTGGCCGACGGCAAGACGCTGTGGCTCTACGACGCCGACCTGAACCAGGTCACCCAGCGCGCGCAGGCCCAGGCCCTGGGCACCACGCCGGCAGCGCTGCTGGCCTCGGCGCCCGACCTGCAGGCGTTGCGCGCCGACTTCGCTCTGGAGTCGCAGCCCGAGCAGGACGGACTGCAGTGGGTGCTGGCCACGCCGAAGGCCAAGGACGGGCAACTCAAGAGCGTGCGCGTGGGCTTCCAGGGCGAACGGCTCGCGGCGCTCGACATCCTGGACAGCTTCGGCCAGCGCTCGGCCATCCGCTTCACCAACGTGCAGTCGAGCGCCTCGCTGCCGGCCTCGACGTTCGACTTCAAGCCGCCAGCGGGCGCGGACGTGGTCAAGCAGTGACCAGCTAAAAGTCTTTTTGCTATCGTATTTGTAGCGTAATGCCCTAGTACTGATTGTGCTGGCGAGCATTTTGATGCATGATCTGCACCCTGGCGCCGCAGCGCGCCGGATCAGGCCAGCAGCACGAGGGCCAGGCCCACGGCGGCTGGAATGGCCTGGATGAACAGGATCTTGCGGGACGCCGTGGCGGCGCCGAACACTCCGGCCACCAGCACGCACAGCAGGAAGAACACCTTCACGCCCAGGCCGGCGCCGCCCAGCCACAGGCCCCAGAACAGGCCCGCCGCGAGAAAGCCGTTGTACAGCCCCTGGTTGGCGGCCAGCACCTTGGTGGCGGCGGCCCGTTCGGCGCTCTGCCCGAAGGCGCGCAGGCCGGCGGGCTTGTCCCACAGGAACATCTCCAGCACCAGGATGTAGACGTGGAGCAGGGCGATCAGGGCGACGACGGCATTGGCAGCGATGGACATGGGGGATCTCCTCCTTGGGTTTTCGAATCGAAACGGGCGCCGCGGCATTGTGCGGGAAATTCCCGCATGCTCATGGGGACGACGCGCCCGAAGAGGGGGCGGAGAATAATCGGGCGTCGCGGGGCCATGCCGCCTGCCTGCCGGGCCTCCTCTCGCGTAACCCGTCGCCCGGCCCGCCGCCGGTGGCCCTTGGTCTTTTGCCCCCATCGCGTTCACTTCTTCACTGAGCCTACCCATTGACCCCCAAGCCCATGGCCGATCTCTTTTCCTCCGCCCCCACCGCGCCGCTCGCCGAGGCCCTGCGCCCGGCCAGCCTGGACGAGGTCATCGGCCAGTCGCACCTGATCGGTGCAGGCCGGCCGCTGCGGCTGGCATTCGAGTCGGGCAAGCCGCATTCGATGATCCTCTGGGGCCCGCCCGGCGTGGGCAAGACCACGCTGGCGCGGCTCACGGCGAGCGCATTCGGCTATGAGTTCATCGCCCTGTCGGCGGTGTTCTCGGGCGTGAAGGAAATCCGCGCCTCGATGGAGCAGGCCGAACACAACCTGGCGCTGGGCAAGAAGACCATCCTGTTCGTGGACGAGATCCACCGCTTCAACAAGAGCCAGCAGGACGGCCTGCTGCCGTTCGTGGAGTCGGGCCTGGTGACCTTCGTGGGCGCGACCACCGAGAACCCGTCGTTCGAAGTCAATTCGGCGCTGCTCTCGCGTGCCCAGGTGTATGTGCTGCAGGTGCTGACCGACGACGAGCTGAAGCAGCTCGTGCGTCGGGCGCAGGACAAGGTGCTCACCCACCTGCAGCTGGACGACGCGGCGGTGGACACGCTCGTGGGCTATGCCGACGGCGACGCGCGGCGCCTGCTCAACCTGGTCGAGCAGACCGACACCGCCGCGCGCGCCGCCGGGGTGCATCAGGTGGACGCCGCTTTCCTGGAGAGCGCGCTCACACTCAACGCGCGCCGCTTCGACAAGGGCGGCGACAACTTCTACGACCAGATCTCGGCGCTGCACAAATCCGTGCGCGGATCGCACCCCGACGCGGCGCTGTACTGGCTCAGCCGCATGCTGGATGGGGGAGCGGATGCGAAATACCTCGCGCGCCGCATCGTGCGCATGGCCTGGGAGGACATCGGCCTGGCCGATCCGCGCGCCATGCAGATCGCCAACGACGCGGCGCTCACCTACGAGCGCCTGGGCTCGCCCGAGGGCGAACTGGCGCTGGCCCAGGCCGTGATCTACCTGGCCGTGGCACCCAAGAGCAACGCCGGCTACATGGCCTACAACCAAGCCAAGGCGTTTATCAAGAAGGACAAGTCGCGCGAGGTGCCCAACCACCTGCGCAACGCGCCCACCAAGCTGATGAAGGAGCTGGGCCACGGCAAGGCCTACCGCTACGCCCACGACGAGCCCGGCGGCTACGCGGCGGGCGAGACCTACCTGCCCGAGGACATGCCCGAGCCCGGCTGGTACCAGCCGGTGCCCCGCGGGCTGGAGGCCAAGATCGCCGACAAGCTGGCCCAGTTGCGCCAGCTGGACCAGGACGCGGCCAAGGATTGAGGGGGAAGGGGAGGGCGCTGCGAGGCTGCGCACCCCCGGTCCATCGCCGGGCAGCATCTCCGCCCGGCCCACCGGCCGCCCCCTCGGGCGAGGTGGTCAGCGGCTGCTGAACCGTATAAGCCACCCGGGCCAATCACTCGGCTGCATCACCCCGGCTAATGGTGACGTCGCCCCGCTGATGGCGCGCGAGTCCAAGGGAAAACCCCGCCAAACGTGCTAAAGACGCACGGTTTCGACTGGCTACAATCCCGTCCACCAAACCCGCACAGCTTTGCTCCTGGCGGGTTTTTTGCTAGGTGGCATTGGGGGCTCACAAGGCACTGCCGATCTTGGCTTGCGAAGTGCGCGCGTTACAAACACGAAGGACTTTTTTTATGGACATCTTGCTGCAGCAGATCATCAACGGTCTGGTTCTCGGCAGCATGTACGCCTTGATAGCCTTGGGCTACACGATGGTGTACGGCATTATTCAGCTGATTAATTTTGCCCATGGGGAAGTGCTGATGATCGGCGCTCTCACCAGTTGGAGTTGCATTGGCCTGATGCAAGAGGCCATGCCCGGGGCTCCGGGCTGGATCATCCTTCTCCTGGCCACCCTGATTGCCTGCGTCGTCGCCGCGGCGCTGAACTTCGTCATCGAGAAGGTCGCCTACAAGCCGCTGCGCAGCAGTCCGCGCCTGGCGCCCCTGATCACCGCCATCGGGATGTCGATCCTGCTGCAGACGCTGGCCATGATCATCTGGAAGCCCAACTACAAGCCGTATCCCACCCTGCTGCCCACGACCCCGTTCCAGGTCGGCGGTGCGGTGATCACCTCCACCCAGGTGCTGATCCTGAGCGTGACGGTGGTCGCACTGGCTTCGCTGGTGTATCTGGTGAACTACACCAAGCTCGGCCGCGCCATGCGCGCCACCGCGGAAAACCACCGCGTGGCCTCCCTGATGGGCGTGAAGCCCGACATGGTGATCTCGGCGACCTTCATCATCGGCGCCATCCTGGCGGCCATCGCCGGCATCATGTATGCCTCCAACTACGGCACCGCGCAGCACACCATGGGCTTCCTGCCGGGTCTGAAGGCCTTCACGGCCGCGGTGTTCGGCGGCATCGGCAACCTGGCCGGCGCGGTGGTGGGCGGCATCCTGCTCGGCCTGATCGAGGCCATCGGCTCGGGCTACATCGGCACCCTCACAGGCGGCCTGCTGGGCAGCCACTACACCGACATCTTTGCATTCATCGTGCTCATCATCATCCTCACGCTGCGCCCCTCGGGCCTGCTGGGCGAGCGTGTGGCCGATCGCGCCTGAGGAACCCATTGTCATGAAGCAAAACAAAACCGCACAGTGGATCGTCGGCGGCATCGCGCTGCTGCTGCTTCCTTTCATGCTGCAGTACTTCGGCAACGCCTGGGTGCGCATCGCCGACCTGGCGCTGCTCTATGTGCTGCTGGCTCTGGGCCTGAACATCGTGGTGGGCTACGCCGGCCTGCTGGACCTGGGTTACGTGGCGTTCTATGCCGTCGGGGCCTACCTGTTCGCGCTGATGGCTTCGCCCCACCTTTCGGAGACCTTCGCGTCGTTCGCGGCCATGTTCCCCAACGGGCTGCACACGTCGCTGTGGCTGGTCATACCGCTCGCGGCGCTGGTGGCCGCGATCTTCGGGGCGGTGCTCGGGGCCCCCACGCTCAAGCTGCGCGGGGACTACCTGGCCATCGTGACGCTGGGCTTCGGCGAGATCATCCGCATCTTCCTGAACAACCTGGACCACCCCGTCAATCTGACCAACGGCCCCAAGGGCATCGGGCAGATCGATTCGGTGAAGGTGTTCGGGCTCGACCTGGGCAAGCGCCTGGAGGTGTTCGGGTTCGACATCTCGTCGGTCACGCTGTATTACTACCTGTTCCTGGTGCTGGTGGTGCTGAGCGTCATCATCTGCTATCGCCTGCAGGACTCGCGCATCGGCCGTGCCTGGATGGCCATTCGCGAAGACGAGATCGCCGCCAAGGCCATGGGCATCAACACCCGCAACATGAAGCTGCTGGCCTTCGGCATGGGCGCTTCGTTCGGCGGCGTGTCCGGCGCCATGTTCGGTGCCTTCCAGGGCTTCGTGTCGCCCGAATCGTTCAGCCTGATGGAGTCGGTCATGATCGTCGCCATGGTGGTGCTGGGCGGCATCGGCCACATCCCCGGCGTGATCCTGGGCGCCGTGCTCCTGTCGGCCCTGCCGGAAGTGCTGCGCTACGTGGCCGGTCCGCTGCAGGCCATGACGGACGGCCGCCTCGACTCCGCCATCCTGCGCCAGCTGCTGATCGCGCTGGCCATGATCATCATCATGCTGCTGCGTCCCCGCGGCCTGTGGCCCGCGCCCGACCATGGCAAGAGCCTGACGCAAAAGACCTGAACAGCACTGAAAGTTAGAAATGGCAGAGAAATCCAACGATGTGGTGCTGAAGGTCGCCGGCATTTCCAAGCGCTTCGGCGGCTTGCAAGCCCTGTCCGACGTCGGCATCACCATTGAACGGGGTCAGGTCTACGGCCTGATCGGTCCCAACGGCGCCGGCAAGACCACGTTCTTCAACGTGATCACCGGTCTTTACACGCCCGACAGCGGCAGCTTCGAGCTGGCAGGCAAGCCCTACCAGCCCACGGCCGTGCACGAAGTGGCCAAGGCGGGCATCGCCCGCACGTTCCAGAACATCCGCCTCTTCGCCGAAATGACGGCACTGGAGAACGTGATGGTGGGGCGGCACATCCGCACCAAGTCGGGGCTGCTGGGCGCCGTGCTGCGCACCAAGGGCTTCAAGGAAGAAGAGGCCGCGATCGCCCGCCGGGCGCAGGAGCTGCTCGACTACGTGGGCATCGGCAAGTTCGCCGACTACAAGGCGCGCACCCTGAGCTACGGCGACCAGCGCCGCCTGGAGATCGCCCGCGCCCTGGCCACCGACCCGCAACTGATCGCGCTCGACGAGCCGGCCGCCGGCATGAACGCGACCGAGAAGGTGCAGCTGCGCGAGCTGATCGACCGCATCCGCAACGACAACCGCACCATCTTGCTCATCGAGCACGACGTCAAGCTGGTGATGGGCCTGTGCGACCGCGTCACGGTGCTCGACTACGGCAAGCAGATCGCCGAAGGCACGCCTGCCACCGTGCAGAAGAACGAAAAAGTGATTGAGGCCTACCTGGGCACCGGAGGACATTGAGAATGGCCGAAAAATCCAACAACGTGTTGCTCAAGGTCTCGGGCCTGAAGGTGGCATACGGCGGTATCCAGGCCGTGAAGGGTGTGGACTTCGAGGTGCGCGAGGGAGAGCTGGTGTCGCTGATCGGCTCCAACGGCGCCGGCAAGACGACCACCATGAAGGCCATCACGGGCACGCTGCCGTTCGCCGATGGCGACATCGAGTACCTGGGCAAGAGCATCCGGGGGCAGGGCGCCTGGGACCTGGTGAAGAAGGGCCTCGTGATGGTGCCGGAAGGCCGTGGCGTGTTCGCGCGCATGACCATCACCGAGAACCTGCAGATGGGCGCATACATCCGCAACGACAAGGCCGGCATCGCGGCCGACATCGAGAAGATGTTCACCATCTTCCCGCGCCTGCGTGAGCGCAAGGACCAACTGGCCGGCACCATGTCGGGCGGCGAACAGCAAATGCTGGCCATGGGCCGCGCGCTGATGAGCCAGCCCAAGGTGCTGCTGCTGGACGAGCCCTCCATGGGCCTGTCGCCCATCATGGTGGACAAGATCTTCGAGGTGGTGCGCGACGTGTACGCCCTGGGCGTGACCATCGTGCTGGTGGAGCAGAACGCCAGCCGCGCGCTGGCACTGGCCGACCGTGGCTACGTGATGGAGTCGGGCCTCATCACCATGACGGGCCCCGGCCAGCAACTGCTGAGCGACCCGCGCGTGCGCGCCGCCTACCTGGGCGAGTGAGCCCGTCTCCCGTTGCCTCCACGCGCCGCCAACCGGCGCATGAAGGCCGGCGTCTGGAATCGGGATGAAAGCGCGTGAAGCGCACGAAAAAAGGGCCCTGCGAAGGGCCCTTTTTGTTGGGGGTGACCCGTCCTGAATGAGGTTGACACCTTTCTGTTCATCAGAAAGGAAAGTCAAGTGGATCAATGGGTTAAGAGAACGCAGAAGGACTACACACTGGCCTTTAAGCTGGCGGTGGTGGATCAG